>JAFSZE010000050.1 GCA_017455745.1 Desulfovibrionaceae bacterium
CGATCCTTAAAGGTGGTATCCGTAAACGGAATCAAGCTCCTTATGAGGTAATGGGATTCAGACTCTTTGATAAAGTTAGGTGGAAAGGTCAAATATGTTTTATATTTGGTAGACGTTCAAAAGGCCAGAATGGATATACGACTTTTGGACGGCACTAAAGTCAACGCATCCGTAGGATATAAAAACCTTAGATTGTTAGAAATGCGTAAAAACTATCTTATAGAACAAAGAAAGGTAGATTAAAGGCGGCTCCTCCCACGGGCAAGCCCGTGGGTTTCCCCGCCGAGAATCTTATGACTACTATCGCAGCCATTGCTACCGCTCAGGGCCCCGGCGCCATTGGTATTGTGCGCTTGAGCGGAGATGCGTCTCTTAAAATCTTAGATGAGATCTTTAACTCCAAGTTCAAAGACTTCCTGGGTTTTAAACCCTGGGTGCTACATCGTGGTTTTGTCTTGGCCAAAGATGGTTCCCATCTCGATGATGTCTTAGCTGTCTATATGCCCAAGCCCAAAACCTATACCGGCGAGGATATGGCCGAAATCCAATGCCACGGCAGCCCCATAGTCCTAAAAAGTATTTTAGAGCGTCTCTTTGAACTTGGAGCTCATCCGGCTGGGCCTGGCGAATTTACCAAGCGCGCTTTTTTGGCCAATCGCATGGATTTAAGCAAAGCCGAAGCCATCGCCGAACTGATCAATGCTGTTTCGCAAAAAGGTGTCCAGGCTAGCCTAGAACGACTCTCAGGGGCGCTATCGCAAATTCTAGCCCAAGCTCGCCAAAAAATTGATCGTTTGCGAGCTAATTTAATTGTGGCTGTCGATTTCCCGGATGATGAAGTTGAAGGAGCAACTAGCCCCGAAATCTTAAACGCCCTAGATGATCTAGAAAAACTTCTAACAAACATCAAAACAGATCAAAGACGCAATCAGATCATCCAGGAAGGCGCCCGCATTGTTTTTCTAGGCGAAGTCAATGTAGGCAAATCAAGCCTCTTAAACGCCATCATCGGACGCGAAAGAGCTCTAGTCACAGATATTGCCGGCACAACGCGTGATTTTTTGGAGGAATTTTGCCATTTAGACGGCTATGCTCTGCGTCTAATCGATACTGCAGGCCTGCGTCAAACCAAAACAGATGATCCGGTAGAAGCATTGGGCATTGAACGCAGCCTTGAATGTGCCCAAAAGGCTGATTGTCTGTTGATCGTGCTAGACGCTGAAAAATGGAGCCAAGAAGATTTAACCCAAAAAATTTGTCCCAAGATTGCCTATCGCGAAATTTTAACTGACTTCACAGCTACACCCAAGATCTTGGTCTGGAACAAGGCAGATCTAAAAGAGCCTGAGACTTTCCCACCCCTCTGGGCAAAAGATTTGCCAGCTGTGACTGTAAGCGCCAAAACAGGTCAAGGCTTTGAGCAACTTTTAACAACTATTAGCGAAACCTTAGCTTTGTCTATTCCGGCTGCTGAATTAAATGTAAGCTGCAATTTACGTCAAAGTCAGGCCCTAAATCTTGCATTAGAGGAACTACGAGCACTTAGAGACGCCGTTTTGGCCCAAGAAACCTATGATTGCCTGGCAGTACGTTTGGATATGGTTGCAGCTAATCTTGGTGAAATAACCGGAGTTTCCACATCTACTGAAGTTTTGAACGATATTTTTGATCGTTTTTGCATTGGCAAATAACCAATTTGCACCCTCCAGAAATTGCGATATAAAATATTGAAATAATTAAATGGCAAATATTAAGCGCTAATATCAGATGTTACAAAACAGTGTCTCCAAAAAATTCTTTGACTCGATTGCTATTAAAAATATGGGATCTGTTTTATGATTTAGCATAAAATCCATAGTTGTAATTATGCAGTATTAATGGGGGATCTTGAATTTAAATATTTAGAATAGGTCGTTTCTCAAAAAAAAAAATCTAGCCTTTGTGCAGATGGAATAAATTAACATAAACGTTATTCACCGCTCGATCCTATGGCACGATTATTACACCCCGATCTTTACCGCCGCTTAACCAATGAGGAAATCAATGCTTTGCCCATTGTCCATTATGAAGGGCCAGTACATTTGATTCGCAGTCGCACCGAGTGGAAGGCTGCTTATCCCACATTGGGCTCTTGCAATGTTTTAGGTTTTGATACCGAAACCAAACCAACATTCCGCAAGGGTCGCGTCAACCGTCCTGCCTTGGTTCAACTAGCTACTGATGAAGCGGTCTATTTGATTCAACTAACCTGGCTGCCGTTTAATAAATTTTTGGCCGATCTCTTAAGCAACCCCAAAATAATCAAAGTGGGTGTTGGCATACGCTGTGATATGCAGGCTTTGGCTGGCATCTATCCCTTTGTGCCCCAAGCTCTAATCGATATTGGCAGCATCGCTAAACAAAATAAACTGGCTGCTCAAGGTCTGCGCACCTTAGCCGCCCTCCTTTTCGGTTGGCGGATATCCAAAGGCTCACAATGTTCCAACTGGAGCCTCCAAGAGTTAACAGCCAAACAGATTACCTATGCAGCTACTGATGCCTGGATTGGTCGCTTGATCTACCTCAAAATGAAAGAACTGAATCTGACTTTTAATCGCCAAAATGAAAAACCAGTCGCCAGAACAGCTCTTGATCGCAAGCTGCAGTGCAAAAATCCAACCTCCAAGGCTAGACGCAGCTAAAGCTTTTTTCAACCTTAGGCATCTTCTTGATTGGATTTCGGAGCCTTGGGCATGAGCGTAACCTTCCCAAAACTGCTCTTTTTCACCGGTGGAACAGCTTTGCGCAATTTAAGCATCTGTCTGGCGCAAAACTCAGTTCCATCTATTCATCTGGTTACGATGTTTGATTCTGGTGGCAGTACTGCTGAACTAAGACGCTCTTTAGCTATTCCTGCTTTAGGTGATATTCGCAACCGGATGTTGGCGCTGGCCGACACATCGATCATGCCAAAAGGCTTTTTAGCCGCCCTCTCCTACCGCTGTCCCACTGACATTGATAATTTAACGCTCAAAAGCGATATCAAAACCTATGCCACAACTAACCATCCCATGTGGCACGGCATAGATAGTGATATAGCCAACCATCTGGCCTTTTGTCTTGATTTTTTGCTCCAAAGACTGCCTGCCAACTTCAATTTTCAAGGTGCTAGCCTAGGTAATTTAATCTTAGCCGGGCTCTATCTTCACAATAATCGCGACTTCGGACCAACACTCGATTATTTAAAACGCGTCTTAGGCGTCAAAGGCACCGTACTGCCTATAGTTGATGAATGTTTAAATTTGGGCTGTGAGCTAAGCGATGGATCGTTTGTGGTTGGCCAACATCAATTCAAAAATTTACTCTTACCCATTAGACGTATTTTTTTAACAGTCCATGAACCGCGCCTTGCGACTAGCATCACCAAAGACGATATCTGCCACCCCAAAATCTCTAAATTAGCTAGTCGCTGGTTTGAATTGGCCAATCTAATCTGCTACCCCATGGGCAGTTTTTACAGTAGCGTCGTGGTCAATCTTTTAGTTAGGGGAGTTGCTAAACGCATTCATACAGCTAAATGCCCCAAAGTCTTCATCCCAAATTTAGGCTTTGATCCAGAACTAAAAGATCTAAGCATTGATGAGCAAGTTGAAACCATCTTAAATGTCCTGCGCTGCGATGATCCACAAGCCCAAACCAGAGATCTTTTAAACTATGTGCTTATTGATAGTTGCCATGGGGACTACCAAGGCCGCTTAACCAAAAAGACCAAAACCAATTTGGAACAGATGGGCCTAACTGTTATCGACAAAAAACTAAGTGCTTCACCCAAAAGCAGCCGCCATGATCCCCAAAAAACCCTCGAAGCCCTAGTTTTCTTAGCTAACGTGAACAAGCAGTAAGTCCCATACCTAGTTGTGGTTTTTACGGGAAACTTTTAAGCTCCAAGTGACTAGCCGCAAGTCATGAACCAGATCTATCACGTTCAAAAGCAAAGCGCACAGATCCGCTTAGATCAGTGGCTCAAGGACATTTTTCCGGATCTAGGTTTAAGGGGTATCCGCCGATTAATTCTGACTGGTCAAATTTTACTCAATGGCCAGATAGCCAAGCCTGGGCATAAGCTTGAGGTGGGATTTGAAATTACCTACAAGCCAAAGTTACAAGAGAATCTCCCAGAGCCCAACATAATCAAAGAGACAGATGACTACATCTTCTTTCAAAAACCGGCCAATATACATACTGTGGCCCTAGCCGGGGGCCAAGAATTGGCTTTAGAAAATGCCATAAATAACTTTACTAAATCCAAGAATCCACCCATTCTTTTGCAACGCCTTGATTTTGAAACCTCAGGCATCATTTGTGCTGCCAAAAATGAAGCTGCTGCAGAGAAATTTCGCCAATGGGAAAGTCATGGGTTGATCATTAAAAAATACCTGGCCATTCTCACAGGCAAACTAGCAACTGCCCAAATAGCCAAGCAAGACTTAGACCTAACCCATAAACTTGTCAGACCCAAATTAGGCCAGGCTCATCCCACACGTCAAACATACTTTGAGCCTCTGGCCTTTTTTTTGGCCAATTCGCCCTGGCCCAACTGGTTTAAAGCAGAAAAAAATTATCCCCCTCTTGATTTAACCCTTGTGGGCTGCACTCTCAAAATAGGCCACCGCCACCAAATCCGCGCCCATGCCAAATCCCTAAATCATCCTCTGTGGCTTGACAAAAAATATGGCGAGATAATTAGCCCAAAAGAAGATGAGCCTAGCCAATCATTTTATCTCCACCAAGCAGCTATCTTTCTACCAGATGCTTTCTGCCTGCTGTGGCCTGATTGGCTTAAAAAGACAGAGGAGAGCAAATTTATCGCTGATTGGCTTAATATAAAATTTAAAACCATGGATCTTGCCAATGGATCGTGCTAAGTTTTAATATTTTCAGCAATTGCCAGCGCGAATTTTAACAAATTGAGCCGATGTCCCAAGCATCTGATGGCGCTAGTCCAACTATCTAAACTTTCAAAAGGAGCGCGA
This sequence comes from Desulfovibrionaceae bacterium, assembly GCA_017455745.1. Lineage (GTDB taxonomy): Bacteria > Desulfobacterota > Desulfovibrionia > Desulfovibrionales > Desulfovibrionaceae > Desulfovibrio. The sequence goes on from JAFSZE010000050.1 coordinate 5,013, forward strand.
ATGTTTAATTTCTTGATGCCCAAATCACCGCCTTTTTTCGCCATGTTAGCCGAACAAAATTCGCTCCTTCTACAGATGATTGATCTGCTGGTGGAAAATTTACAGTCCAATCCTCAATCCCGTGAAGGCATCCATAAACGCAATATCAATCTAGAAATTGATGGTGATGCTGCCTACTTCAAAGTGATCCGCAATCTCTCCCGCGCCTTCATTACTCCCATTGATCGCGAAGACATCTTGCGCATCGCCCAAAAGCAAGAAGAATTGATGGACTGCCTGCATGGGTTGAGCATCAGAATTCACATTTTTGAATTTCAACGCATTCGCTTTCCTGCTTTACAATTAGCCCAAACCGTCTCCAAAATGCTCCATATCACAGCGGAGATGCTTGATTGTCTAAGCCAGAAAAAAGACAGTCACAAAACCCATGCCTTCCGCGCCCTGCGGGATGAAAGCGACTCCATCATAGCCATAGGCTTAGCGGAATTGATGGATTGCAAAGGTGAAATTGATTCCAATGAAATGCTCACTATCTTAAAATGGAATCAGATCTATGAACGTCTAAGCCTCGTTGTTGAATCTGCTGCCGGCCTTGGCGAAACCATCGAAGAGGCAGTGCTGAAAAATGTTTGAGATTCCCCTGCTGCTAATCCTCATAGTTATCGCCGCCTTAATTTTTGACTTTACCAACGGTGCGCACGATTCGGCCAATGCGGTGGCCACCATCATCTCAACCCGCGTTTTAGATCCCAAAATTGCTGTCTTAGCTGCTGCTGTCTTAAATTTAGTGGGAGCGCTCATGGGCACAGCTGTGGCCAAGACTCTTGGCAGCGGCATTGTTTTGCCTGAAGTTGTAGCCAACAACCAAGTCTTGGTTTTAGGCGCACTAGCTGGTGCCATTGTCTGGAATACAACCACTTGGTACTTAGGCCTACCATCATCGTCATCTCACGCCTTAATTGGTGGCTTGATTGGTTCGGGCGTAGCTGCAGCCGGTCTTCCGGCCTTAAACATATCTGGCATCATCACTAAAGTTATTTTGCCCTTAATCGGGGCCCCGTTGGCTGGCTTTTGTGCCGGCCTTTTTTTGATGTGGATCTTTTATTGGATATTGGCCAGAACAAGACGTAAGAAGGTCAATATCATCTTCAGTCGCTTTGAATTTTTTTCGGCAGCCTTTTTGGCCACAAGTCATGGTCTAAACGATGCCCAAAAAACCATGGGTATCATAACTTTGGCCTTGTTGATTTTTGGCTATGTGGATAGCGTTGATGTGCCGCTGTGGGTCAAAATCTCTTGCGCCCTGGCCATGAGCTTGGGCACAGCCCTTGGTGGCTATAAAATCATTCGCACCATGGGCCTTGGCATCTTTAAAATGGAACCTGTGCATGGTGTCTGCGCCGAACTTTCAGCCACAAGTGTCATCTTTGCTTCTTCCCTGATCGGAGCTCCTGTCAGCACAACACAAACCATC
>JAFSZE010000051.1 GCA_017455745.1 Desulfovibrionaceae bacterium
AACTCCATACACATAACCACCTCCTTCCTTTTAAATTTTATTTAATTTAACATACTTATATATTAATTTCAAGCTTTTTTTGCGCCTTTTATCTCCAACCCATAAAGGGTTGGAGTTTTACGGCGCTTTTTATAAATTTAGCCCATACTGTCTTTGGCTTAAGATACCAAACTATGATGTCTCAAAGTGGTTAAAAAAATTAACCACTTTGAGAAAATTTTAGGAGTAAGGCGCTAGATGCTAGATGCTAGGCTATCTAGGCTTTAGTCTCTCTAGACGCTAGGCTTTAGGCGTCAGATTCAACCAATTGTTTGCGTTTGCGGCTAAAGAGCAAGCTTATGGCCACAAAGAAGACTGGCACAAAAAAGATACCAAGCGTTGTGGCAAGGAAAGTGCCACCGATGATGCCAGTGCCGATGGCATGCTGACTATTGGCACCTGCGCCATGACTTAGAGCTAGGGGTAAAACGCCAAGTAAAAAGGCTAGGCTAGTCATGATAATTGGTCTAAGTCTAAGTCTAACTGCTTCCAGGGCCGCTTTATGTAAGCTTAAGCCTTCGCTAGCCAAGGTTTTGGCAAATTCAACGATCAAGATGGCATTTTTGGCGGACAAGCCAATAACGGCCAAGATGCCAACCTGAAAATAGATATCATTATATAAACCACGAATAGAACTTAAGGCCACAGCTCCCAAGACACCTATTGGAACAACCAAAATAACGGCAAAGGGGATGGTCCAGCTCTCATAGAGGGCTGCTAAACATAAAAAGACGGCTAAAATGGATAGAGCGTAGAGCGTGGATGTGCGGGAGCCTGCCTGTTTTTCCTGATAGCTTAGGGCTGTCCATTCAAGGCCAATTCCTTGGGGCAGTTCATCTACCAAGCGGACAAGTTCATCCATAGCCGTACCTGAGCTAACTCCTGGCGCAGGGGCTGCTTCAATGATGGTTGATTGCACACCATTAAACCGCTCAAGCTGGGCTGGGCCATAGGACCAAGAAAGGGAGGCAAAGGCATCTAGGGGCACCATGCGATCTTTGGTGTTGCGGAAATACCAGAGATTTAAATTTTCTGGATTCATCCTAAATGGAGCATCGCCTTGAACATAGACGCGCTTAACCCGGCCCCGGTCCACAAAATCATTGACGTAAAGGCCACCCCAGGCAGCATTTAAGTCATGATTGACCTGGGCTAAATTTAAGCTAAAGACCCCAGCCTTTAAGTCATCAATGTCTAAGCGCAGTTGGGGTACATCTTCTAAGGACGATGTGCGTAAATTAAAGAGCAGGGGGCTTTGCCGACCTTTGGCCAAAAGCTCTTGTCTGGCGGCAACCAAAGCCTCATAGCCAAGACCACCTTGATCTTCTAGTTGCAGCGATATGCCTGAAGCTTGGCCTAAGCCTGTTATTTGCGGGGGAGTATAGAAAACCATTCTGGCTGCAGGATGGTCTAAAAATCGCCCTCGGGCCCTAGCCACGATGGCTTCAGCTCCTTGATCTTCCCGTTCCCGTTCATCCCAAGATTTGAGCTTGATGTAGCCTGAAATGACGTTTTGACCTCGGCTACCATAGGGGCCAAGGCCCATGGTGGTGGCCACAGCCGCCACATTTTCCTGTTCGTCATCTAAAAAATAATTTTCAACCTTGGTTAAAATGTTTAAGGCCGATTCACGGGTGCTGCCCGCAGGCAGAAACATGGTAAAGCCCATGCGACCTTGATCTTCCACAGGTAAAAAGGATGTTGGCATCTTTTGTAGGCCCAAATAGGTGCCCACAACCAAAAGGGCATAGAGGCCAAAAACAAGTTTTTTGTGGTGCAGCCAGAGGCGTTCAATGCGTAAAAATAGTTTTGAACCGGCCACAACTACCTGGTTGAAGGCCGTAAAGATCTTAAGCTCCTTTTTGTCATATTTGTGCTCGGATAAAAGTAGGGCACACATGGGTGGAGTAATGACAATGGCCACAAAGACCGAGAGGAGCATGGATGAAACTATAGTTAGGGAAAATTCCCGATAGATGGCCCCGGTTATGCCGGTGAAAAAGGCCATGGGCAGAAAGACCGCACTTAGCACAGCAGCTACGCCAATTAAGGCACCTGTGATTTGCTGCATAGATTTGGTTATGGCAGCTTTGGGATCTAGGTTTTCTGTGTGAATCAAACGTTCGGTATTTTCCACAACCACAATGGCATCATCAACCAAAAGGCCAATGGCTAGAACTAGGCCAAACATACTTAAGGTATTGATGGATGAGCCTAAAGCGGCCATAACGGCCAAGGTGCCTAAGAGCACGATGGGTACAGCGATAACCGGAATGATTGTGGCCCGAATGTTTTGGATAAAGGCATACATGACCAAGGCCACAAGGAGAATCGCTTCAAGCAAGGTGCGGAAAACATTTTTGATGGAAATTTCAATGAAGGGTACCGAATCATAGGAGACGTCATAAGTTACGCCACGTGGAAAGAACGAGCGCATACGTTCCATGAAGTTAGCCACATTGGTAGCTGTCTCCATGGCATTGGCCCCTTCAGCCAATTGAATGCCAACCGTTACTGCCGGTCGACCATTGTAGCGTGCTGTTAGGGTATAGGTCTGTAAGCCCATTTCAACGCGGGCCACATCGCTAATACGCACAGCTGAGCCGTCCGGGTTCACATGGACCACGATTTTGGCAAACTGATCAATGGTTTCAAGCTTAGCTCTTGAGGTTAAGGTAACATTGATCTCTTGGCCTTTGATGGTTGGTAAACCACCGATTTGGCCCACAGAAATTTGATCATTTTGGGTTTCAATGGCACTAACCACATCGCTAGGAGTCAGCGAAAAAGAGCGTAGCTTATGGGGATCAAGCCAGATGCGCATGGCATATGGTGAGCCAAAGAGAGTCGCATCTCCAACTCCAGCCACCCGGCAGAGGGGATCAATGAGGGTTGAGGCCACAAAGTCGGCGATCTCTTCTGAAGGAATTTTCCCTTGTTCATCGCGGAAAGAGTAGAAATTTAAGAAGGTATCAGAGATTTTGCGTACCCTGATGCCTTCATTTTTTACACTTTCAGGCAGAAGCGGCAGTGCTAGCTGCAGACGGTTTTGCACCTGCATCTGGGCCATATCAGGATTAACCTCGGGCTCAAAGGTCATCCGCATGAGCATTCTGCCTTCAGCACTGCAGTTGGTCGTAATGTAGAGAAGGTTATCCAAACCAACCATGCGCTGCTCAATAACTTGGGCAATGGAGTCTTGCATGGTCTTAGCGGAGGCGCCACTATACTCCACAATGAGGGAGATGGTCGGTGGAGTCATCCTTGGAAACTGTGCCACAGCCATGGTTTGACAGGCCAAAAAGCCAGCCAGCATGATAAAGATGGCGATGACGCTGGCGAAAACGGGTCGATTGATGAAAAAATGAGACATACGTGAAACTTAATTTTTTTCGGCGCTTTGGATGGTTAGAAGATCGCCATCTTTTAAGCGGCGATAGCCTTCAATAACGACCTGTTCACCTTGAGCTAGACCACTTGAGATGATGATATTTTTGCCAACGCGATTGGACGTAGTCACGATGCGTGCTTCGGCTTTGTTATTTTTACCAACCACAAAGACACTGGCTTCGCCTCGGGCATTGCGCAAAACACATCTTTCCGGCACAAGCAAAACCCCTTCTTCAATGCCTTCATGGATAATGGCTCGCACATAGAGACCTGGCCAAAGAATCTGCTCTGGGTTTGGAAAGATGGCTCGCAGCAAAACCATACCAGTGCTTTCATCTACAGAAATGTCGGCAAATTTTAGTTTACCTTTTAAGGGATAGAGGTAGTTATCAGCCAAGAAGAGCTCAACTTCTGTTCCCTCGGAGTTTTTACGTTTAATCTCCCCTTGCTTAAAGCGTTCGCGAATTTTTAAGAGATCATGACTTTGTCTGGTCATATCCACATAGATGGGATCAACCTGTTGGATAATAGCCAAGGGTTCAGCTTGGTTGGCAGTTACAAGAGCTCCTTGGGTCACCTGTGATTTGCCAATACGACCAGTAATGGGTGCTAAGACATCGGTATAGCGGAGCTGAATTTCGGTTGAGACAAGTTTAGCCTGACAGACACCCACATCAGCCTTGGCCTGGAGATATTCTGCCTCAGCATCTTCCATGGCCTGTTTGCTGACAGCATGGGAGCCTAAAAGACCTGACCTGCGATCGCGACGCAGCTTGGCTTGAGTTAAAGATGCCTCGGCACGATTTAAGGCCGCTTTGGCGCTTTGGACCTCAGCCTTGTAGGTTGCAGGATCTATTTTGTATAATGATTGCCCGGCTGTAACCTGCGAGCCTTCGGTAAAAAGTTGCGCTTGGAGAATTCCGCCAACCTGTGGCCGAACTTCCGCCTTTTTTAAGGCATTGACGCGACCCGATAGCTCCACCGTAATAGGCACATTTTGAGGTTCAAGTTTTAGGACCTGCACCAAGTTTTGTTGCACCTTGGTGGCTTTTTTATCTTGACTACAGCCAACTGCTAGGAGGCAAAAAAACATGGCCAGCGCCGTTAAGATGAATTTCCCATTGAACATAGCGGATTTTCCGAAAATTAGAACTTTGCACACAACTGCTAGTTGCTAGACAATTGCTAGTTGGCAAGAGATTAATCAAGTAGCAGAGTTAATTTGCCAAGTGGCTGGCAAAATTTAGTGATAATTAATAATTTGGATAGTTGTTTTAAACCGATGATCATGTTACCTGTGGGAGCGTAAAAATTTTTGAAAAGTAGATCAGTGGGAAATGTGAATAATCGTTTCGATTTAAAATGTCGTTCAAAAATTAATATATCTATATTACACGTAAAAGACTACAAACCATTAAAACTGAAGTTTAAATAAGAGTTTTTGTTATAGATTATAGGCGATATTTTGTCTAGCTATGAAAAAAAATTTGGACACAAGTATAGATCTTGATAGCTAGGTAGCTATCATTTGAGGCGAAAAAAATTTTTTCAAGCCATAAGTCTCGTGCAAACAGATCTGCAAATTCTTAAACTTGCAAGTTAAGTTATTTTTTATTATTATCTTGGCTTCAAACGATTTTTGATCTTTTTTTCTATTATAGTCGTAATGCCTATAATTAGCGCATATTTTAAGTATATCTTATCCCAAGGAGTCAGAAATGCCTTTTTTTGCAGCCAGATCGGCTCAAACGACGCTATTATGTCCCAAATGCCAGGAAAAATTGGAGATAGCCCGCACCTGCCATGAAGTGTTCATGCGCTGCAAAAAATGTGGCCAGACCTACCCATTGCAGGACTACATAGGCCAAGCAGATGAAGCCATGGAAAGGTTCTTAGAAAATGTTTACTGCGATCGTATTTAGGTCGATTTAGTATGTATATAGATTTAGGTCATGACGAGTTATGATTATGTTTAACTGCCTATTTCTCACTTGGTATGTTTAACTGATTAGATTTGACTAGCTATACTTACGCAATAAAATGCAAAAAGTGTGGCTAAACTAAGCTAATTGTGTTAATTTGAAAATATAAACAGTAGATAAAATAGATCTTAATGGTAAAGTAGGTTAAAATTTTGAGTCAACTAGAATAGATCAATACAAATAAAAAATAATTTTTGTTAGCAAAATAATGATGAAGAATTGCTTAAGATCAAGAATGGTTTAGGTGTAAAAACGCTTAGGCGATAATTAATAAGCAATAAGCAATACGCAATACGCAATAAAACAAATAAAGCAAATAAAACTATTAAGTCTAATACAGTTATCAAAGCTAATAAAATCGATAAAATCAGTGAAGTTGATAAAAAAACAATAAAAAATAAACCAATAAAAAAAATAACCATCAACCAAATAGATGTTTTGTAAGATGTATTTTTACTAAACTCTATTTTTAAAGATTCTGTTGCTAAAAAATTGCATTATATGGTGACTAAAATTGCAATTTATCTAAAATTGATCTGCAGATATAAATCTTGCGTTAAATCTTGGAAAAGATAAGTGTAATTAGAAATATTTTGCTATTACTAGCAATATTTTGGTGATAACGTAGTAATATCTTGGCAATATCTGGGAGATATTATGATTTTTTTGTCTTATGCATTTTAGCTTTAGTTTTAATTCTAATTATGGGACTAATTCTATTACTAGCATTAGCACTAGTTTTAGTTGTGGTTCTAGTTGAAATTTTAGCTTTCTTTTATTTTTTATTCTAGATCTAGTTCCTAGTTCCTAGTTCCTAGTTTATACTTCTATAGCTTTGTATTGTAGAGATTTTTTTATTTTATTGATTGAATCCTAAAATCAGAAATCTTTAAATATAAAATTTTAAAATATCCAATCTCCAATTCGTCAAATACTAAATATTTGCATTTTCAAATCTGTAAATATCTAATTCATCAACTTTTAAAGTTTTATCTTTTCAATCTTAAAACCTTTAAATATTTCGCTTCTTCAATTGCATCTTTTTGGGTTGAATCATGGATTGCAAATTGTGTCGAGTTCTTAGCCTTTGGCTTAGCATATTTTTTTGTCTGTTTTGTTCTCTATCTGCCTGTGCTTCTGCCAAAACCAGCACCAACCAAACTCAAGAGACACAGGAAAATGAGATAACTACTGAGCCGCAAGATAATTCTGAACCTGAAACATCTTTGATCACAGATCTCCAGGTTGTGTCTGCCATCATGTGTGACCTGGATTACGATCGGATTTTGTATGAACAGAATCCAGATCAGCTGATTCAACCAGCCTCCCTAACCAAAATTATGACCATGTATTTGGCCTTAGAGCAGATTCAGCTTGGCAATCTAACCTATCAGACACCGGTTGAGATTAGCCCAAAAGCTGCCAATGAGGGCGGTTCACGGATGGGGATTGTTTCAGGAGAGACGATTGAGTTTGGACAGCTTTTGCGAGGCATGGCCATTTCATCTGGCAATGATGCCAGTCTAGCTGTGGCCGAATTTTTGGGTGGAACCAATGAAAATTTTATTGAGCTTATGAATCAGAAGGCCAAAAAGCTGGCCATGACCAATACGCATTTTTGCACACCCAATGGTTTGCCCCATCCTGAGCAGTACACGACAGCACGTGATATGTTGATTTTAGCCAGGGCCTATTTAAAACGTTTTCCCTGGGCCCTTGAGCTTTTTCACAATCAACGTACTTTAAAGCATCGCAGTTATGTTTCCTGGAACAAAAATCCCCTGCTTGAGCAGTACCCTGGCTGTGATGGTTTAAAGACAGGTTGGGTTAGAGCATCTGGCTATAACATGATTTTTACAGCCATTAGGGGCCGTAAGCGTCTTTTGGCGGTAATTTTGGGAGCTCCGGATCCTTTGCGTCGCGGGGTTGAAGCTTGTCGGCTTCTAGATGCTGGCTTTTTGGTTTGTGCCCGCTATGAGCCCAGTGTTGAAGATGCTCTTATGCAGCTGCCCTTTGCCAATTACAAACTTAATCTGGCCAAAAGTGCCCATGAGGCCATTGCCAAATACGGCTATGTGTCACAAGGGAAACGTGGACGGAAAATTAACAGTATAAAGCGGGCAAAAGCGCGTGCCCGTGCTGAAGCGAAATCAACTTCAGGCAAAGAGCGCAAAAGATCGGCTAAGCACGAAAATCGTGGAAAGAAGCGGCGTAAACGCGGCTAAGAGTTTAAGCCCCCCAAAAGCCTTTGGGGGGCTTAAATTAATTGATTTAGGGCCATTGGCACAAGGAGAAAATTAGTGGGCCAAATTTGGACTAGAAACTAGCCTTTTAGTGTTAAAAATAAGTGCCTCTGTTTCACGTTTGAAAAAGCTATTTTTCAAACTTCAGTTTGGCCGTAATGTCTTCAAATTCGCCTCTGAGTCGTTCACCATAGAGCAGTGAGACATCTGGCGGTTCAAAGTCAAAGATTTTGGAAAATTCGCCGTAAGAAGCCCGCATCATACTTAAAAGCTCCGTGCTAGTTTTCACTGTGCGATAAGTATTCACTGCCACGTCGGCGCTTTTTTTGGCTGTTGCTTCTAAGCGTTGCAAATTGTTCTTTTGACGGCGTAAATATTGGGTGTAGAGACCGATGACTTCTAAGGTTCTTTGGTTGGCCGTCACATTGGTTTCTAAAATTTTGCGATCAGACGGATTGGCACCATGAAGCATCTGTTTGGCATTATTAAGTAAGCCTTGCGCTTCTTGGCGTAGAGCATCAAGCTTAACCAAATAGACCTGGTCAATGCGTTCAAGAGCATGGCTAATGGCATAGGTATAGACCTTGTGGCACATCATGTAGATGCCAGTGTAGGTCTTCAAAAGTTCCACTGAGGAATCTGGGGACTGAACAACTTCTTCGATTTTGAGCTGAATGTTTTTGACATTTTCAGCAACGGCCATGATGCTAGCAGTGTCTTCGCCATCAGCGGCACTGATAAGTGTGTTCATCTGCTCAGCTGTTATGGGTACACCGCGCCCCTTGATCAATTCCAAAGCCTCAGTTTGGGCCTGTTCCAAGTTAGCTTCTAAGCCCTTAATTTCATTTTTTAAGTTAGCGATGTCGCGGGTTAGGCTCGATTTGGTTGATTTTAAGGGATTCCAATGTTCATCTGGGGCTGCGATGAGTTCTTTTTGGCGATCAACAATCTTTTGACGTTTTTCTTGGATACTTTTTTGGATCTTGTCGCGCTTTTTTAAGAGATCTAATGTCTCGGAATCAGCTAGGATTTCAAAGCATTCGGCTACGATACGTTTAAATTTGGGATCGCGTAAAGTGATCATCTCGGTAAAGGTCTTTTTGTCAGGATCGACCCCTTTACCGATCAACTCCATGCCCTTGTTCATAAGGGGCATACTCTCGCTCCAGACCTTAGAAAAAGGTTGGAAAGAGTAGGCTGGCATTGGTGTGATTAACCAAAGGCAGGCAAGTAAAATGATAATAACAGGCATGATTTGGTCTTTTAAATATGGGTTAGTTGCTTGCGAAGTGTAGTCCTGCGTAGCCAACAGTTTGCCGAAAATTGCCTGAGGCTTCTGCTGAGGATGTGTGATAGATAACTTTTGGTTTTAGGGGCAGAAGGTATTTGGCGGCATAGAGCATTAAGGCTGTTGGAGCAACTCCGCACATGGTGATATTTTTTTCACTGCAAACTTGTAAGAGGCCATCAGGATCATTGTTGATGATTTTCTCTAAGGCTAGGTTGTCTTTGGCCATGCAGGTTTCATGATCTTCGTAATGATTCATGTCCGAGCTTATGATCAAGCCAACTTGGCGATTTTCGGACTCTAATTTTTTTAGAACCCGAGCCATTTCGAGGCCCGCTGCTTGCAGAGCTTGTTGATTATGGGTGCCAATGGATATGGGCACAATGGCTGGCAGTTTTTGGCCGCAGCTATAGAAGAGGAAAGATAAGAGCACCTCAATGGAATGTTCGTTTAAATGACTTAAATAGTCTGGTACGAACAATTGATTTTGGGTGATAAGTTTAACTATATCGGTGGCGATGGGGAAGTTGCCAAAAGGCATTTTCCAAAAACCATCAGGCCAGACGCTGAAAGGTTGGCCCCGTCCTGTGTGGTTGGGGCAGAGGATGATCAAAGTTTCAGGAAGTTTGATTTTACCTAAAGTTGCCCCAATAACTTTGCCGCAATAGACGTAGCCTGCATGGGGCAAGAGAATGGCCCAGGGCGGGGTCGTTGGTGTGGGCTGTTTGGTTTCAGCCAACAATTCTAGACCGGCCTGAAAGTAGGCAGGAATGCACTCTTCTAGTTGATCGCGGTTTTGGGGATAGAAGCGACCGATGGCCACAGGTTCGCGGATGACGGTTTGGGCATTCATAATATTTTTACAGCGCCAAAAGCAAAAAAATATTTATTTGCTTTTGATGCGTGCTGCCTCCGGATTTTGAAAATAATACTCTTTAAAAAAGAATATTTTAGAAGATCGTATTACTTGGCATTTTTTCAAAATATTACATTTCTACCATATTTTTGCTATATTGATATCTATTTATATCCATCTAGCTCTGTGGAGAGCAGTTTGATTTGTTCCAATATTATGGTGGAAATGTAATATTAATCTTGATCTTACTAAATATGCTTTTATCAAATATAATCTGAGCCGATATATTTTAGCAAAAATGCTTAAATCCTTTAGTTTGTAAAACTTCTTGATTTAAAATAACTGTTTGCCACCAATCCAATGGTGTTTAACCCTGCCCATCAATTCCTGGCCTAGGAAAGGCGTATTTTTACCCTTGGAGTAGAGTGTTTCATTGCTAGGCACCCAAGTTTCATGGGGATCGAAGAGGAAGAAGTCGGCAGGATCACTTGGCGCAAAGCCATTGGTTTTTATGTGAAAGATTTCACCAGGTCTGCGGCACCACAAACGATGGAGGCCATCTTCGGCCAAGAGATTTTCCCGAACCAAATTCCAGGTTAAGGTTACAGCCAAATCAAGACCTGAGAAGCCAAATAAGGCTTGGTCTAAAGCTGTTAACTTTTCATGGGTTATATGGGGAGCGTGATCTGTGACTAAGATGTCGATGGTGCCATCTTGGATGGCTGTTAGGAGACGTTCGCGATCATGTTTGGTGCGCAGAGGTGGGCTGACCTTGCAGATGGAGTTGTAGCCTTCAAGGGCAGTTTCATCGAGTAGGAGATAATGGGGGCAGGTTTCACATGTAACAGCTACGCCACGTGACTTGGCATTGGCAATGACATCCACAGTCATGGCACTTGAAACGTGGGCAATGTGGATGGGCAAATTAAGATATTCGGCGAGCATCACATCTCTGGCAGCTTGTAAGGCTTCACCTAAGGCAGGTTGGCCTTTGACACCAAGTCTGCTGCTCATCTCACCTTCATTCATCACCCAGCCTGGGGCTAGAGTTGGATCTTCACAATGGTCAATGACTGTTAAGCCAAAATCAGCAGCGTATTCCATAACCCGGCGCATGATTTCACTGCTGGCTATGGGACGACCATCGTTGGAAATAGCACCAACCCCTGCTTCTTTTAGCTCAGCCATGGGCGCCAATTCTTGACCGAGCAAGCCTTTGGTGGCAGCACCAATGGGTATAACAGTGGGGCCGTCTTTATGACTAAGCTTAGCCTGTTCTTTGATAAAGGTGGTCACTTGGGCGTTATCGTTCACAGGATTGGTATTGGCCATGCAGAGGATGTTACTAAATCCGCCGTGGAGGGCCGCCTCAAGACCTGTGGCGATGGTTTCCTTATATTCATAGCCAGGTTCACGCAGATGGGTGTGGGCATCGATTAGACTTGGCATAAGCACCAAGCCGTCAGCCTCAAAAACTTGGCAGTTTTCGGGAATAGCTGTGTGACCAGCTGGGGTCATGGTGACGATCTTGTCATCTTCAAAGAAGAGATCAACTTTGGCTTCCAAATGTTTGGCATTTTTTACACAGCAGTACATGACGACTCTCCTTTACCTACGTGTGCCCAAGAGGTAGAGAATGGCCATGCGTACGGCTACGCCGGCCGAGACTTGATCCAGAATGAGACTGTTTTTACCATCAGCTACCGTGTCTGAGATCTCTAGGCCGCGATTTAGAGGCCCGGGATGTAAGACTTGGACATTGCTCTTGGCCAGTTTTAAATGCGCGGGTTTTAGACAGAAACGCTTGGAATATTCGCTTAGGCTTGGCAAAAGCCCGGCCTGTTGCCGTTCCAATTGCAACCTCAGGCACATGACAGCATCGACACCTTCTACAGCTTGGTTTAAGTCGTTAAAGACTTGGCAGGGCCAGGTTTCGATGGCTGGTGGTAAGAGGGTGCGTGGTGCACAGAGACGCACATCAACGCCTAATTTTTTGAGCAAGCAAACGTTGGATCTTGCGACACGACTGTGAGCAATGTCGCCTAGAATAAGCAAAGTTTTCCCTTCAAAATTATTTTGCCAGGCTGCACGCAAAGAGTAGCAATCAAGGAGCGCTTGGGTTGGATGCGCATGCCAGCCATCGCCGGCATTGACTATGCCACAGCTCAATTGTTTGGCTAAAAATTCTGCCGCACCGCTGCTAGAATGGCGAATGACAATTACATCCGGATTCATGGCTTGCAGGGTCAGAGCTGTGTCTAGAAGACTTTCACCTTTGTTTAGACTGCTGCCTGCTAGCGAGAGAGCGTGGGTATCGGCGGATAATCTTTTGCCGGCTACATCGAAGGAAGTTTTGGTGCGGGTGCTGTTTTCAACAAAGAATAAAATGACTGTGCGACCTTGGAGGGTTGGCACCTTGCGTACCGGTCGCCGGTTGATTTCTTCAAAACTTTTGGCAAGGTCTAAAAGGTGAAAAACATCCTCGCTACTTAGTTGTTCGGTACACAAGAGGTCTTTGTGGTTCCACAGATAGCGATTATTTGTTTGCATGGAAACTCCAGCCAAAAATTAAAAAAAAACCGCTAGAAGTTAGCGGGATTTGGTAAAGAGAAAAGCTTGCGAGAGGCCAATGCGGAGAGCTTGGTTTGTCAGTGGCAGAAGTAGGCCTAAGAGTTTGGATGGGCTGCGCATATTAAGTCTATTCTGGTTGCGTTTACGGTAGATGGCCCTATTTTTGGCCAAATAGATGGCGGGCCAAAGTTTTTGCCCCTCCACTTTATGCTCTTTGTGGCAAAAAGTATACTACAGGCTAAAATTATTGATTTTTGGATAGAATAGAACGAATTTGGGGGAGTAGCATTTTAATTTAATCAAATTTTAGTGATAAAATTCTGATAATTTTAGCCGAGATGATAATAAAATAGATGGAAAGAAGCGATTTATCATATTGATATTAAAATAGACTTTTTCAACGTTTCCTGGTTACATATGAGTAAAAAACTATTTTTTAATTATTTCCGGCTGCATAAATTTTTTGTCTTAAATCTATTCTGCTTACTCTTATCTGTTTTAATTTGTTTTACTCTATTTTTATCTTTTATTTTTTATTTAGATGCACAAATTATTAATCACTAGTTCTTAAATTAATAACACTAACGATATTAATTGTTTCAAACTTTAACTATTGACACATTTAAAATTAAAATTAAAATTAAAAATTTCTGTCGGTTTTATATTTATGTAGATAGTAAATCAAATTAAATTAAGTTACTGTTTACAGGTCTAAATCTTTTAGATTATCAATCTTAACATGGCTATTTTGTTCTTAAAATTCAAATAACATAAAATCTGGAGGAGCATTTTTTAAGGTTAAAAAGACCTTTGAAAATGCAAAAAAATTTCTATGAATATGCGTCTGTCACGTTCCATCATAGGTGAAGCTGAAGCCAAAGCTGTTAGTCGAGTGCTCTTAGAAGATGGGTACCTAGGCATGGGCAATGAAACGCGCAAGTTTGAAGCTGATTTGGCCCAATTTTTGGAAGTGGATCCTGGGCAGGTCATAACGGTAAATTCGGGGACAGCTGCCTTGCATTTAGCCTGTGATGCTGTCAGGGAGCTTGCAGGTCAAACTCCTGGGCAGCCAGAAATTTTGGTGCCATCCCTAACCTTTGTGGCTTCATTTCAAGCTATAACTGCGGCTGGCTGCAAACCCATCGCCTGTGATGTGCTGCTTGAGACAGGTACTCTAGATTTGGAAGATGCGGCCCAAAGGATTTCCGAAAATACCATTGGCTTAATGTATGTAGATTACGCCAGCAATCCCTGGCAGCTTTCGACAGTTTATGAGTTTGCCAAGAAGCATAATTTAAGGGTCATCGAAGATGCGGCCCATGCCTTTGGCTGTCGCCATCATGGGGAGCGTATTGGAAGCTTTGGTGATCTGGTTTGTTTTAGTTTTGACGGGATCAAAAATATCACCTGTGGCGAAGGTGGTTGCGTGGTAGCCTTTGACGACAAAGCTGCCAGTTTGATCAAAGATGCTCGACTTTTGTCTGTGGAAGGTGACACGGCCAAGCGTTTTTCCGGAGGTCGTTCTTGGGAAGCGGATGTTAAGCGTCAAGGTTGGCGGTATCATTTAAGCAATATTATGGCGGCCATTGGGCGGGAGCAGTTGAAGCGTTTTCCCAAAGAGTTTTTACCTAAACGTACTTTACGGGCTCAAGTCTATGGGCAGAGGCTTTGTAAGCAAGATGGGATTGCTCTTTTTCAAGTTGATCCCAAAGATTTTATTGTCCCGCATATCCAAGTGGTGCGTGTCTTAGATGGCCGCAAGGAACATTTGCGTACAGAACTGGAAAAGAAAGGCATACCTACAGGTTTACACTATAAACCAAATCATCTGCATACTTTTTTTGGCGCAGGCCAAGTGCATTTGCCCAAGGCCGAGCAGCTTTTTAGCGAAATTTTAACACTCCCTCTCCATCCAGCCTTAAGTTGCCAAGATGTGGAGGAAATCTGCGCCACTGTGGCTAAAGCCTTAGCCTAGGAGATGTTTGTGCCCAAAAAACCAAAAGTTTCAGTGATCATCAACTGCTACAATGGCAGCCGCGATTTGCCTGAGTGTTTGGATAGTTTGCGTAAGCAAACCTTCACTGATTTTGAGATCATTTTTTTTGACAATTGTTCCACAGATAATAGTGCCGATATTGCCAAAAGTTTTGGTGAAAAGTTGCGTTATTTCAAGAGCGAAAAAAATGTTCCCTTGGGTGCAGCCAGAAATTTGGCCTTAAAGGAGGTTGCGGGCGAGTTAATCGCGTTTTTAGACTGCGATGATTTGTGGAAGGAAGATAAGCTTAAGCTGCAAGTGGCCTTGATGGACAAGGATCCTGAAATAGGTCTTGTTAGCTGCGATACGCTGCTCTTTGATGGCAAGAAGGTCTTGGGGCGGGTGTTTGAGAGGAGCCAACCTGCACGTGGCTTTGTTTTTCGGCAGTTGGTTGAACGGCAGTGGATTTCCATGTCCTCAGCTATGGTTAGGCGCAAAGCCTTAGCAGATCTTACGTCTGAAACTGGGGAGTGGGTTACAGGTTGGTTTGATGAAACGTTAAATGTTTGTGAAGAAGCCGATGTCTTTTATCGTGTGGCCTATAACTGGAAGATCGATTACGTGGATCAGCCGTTGGCTATTTGGCGTATTCATGGTCGCAATACGACTTTTGCCAAGTATGGTCTCTTTGCCAAGGAAACTAGGATTATTGCGGAGAAGCTTAAAGCGCTTTTCAGTGACTATACTAGGAAATACCCTGATTTGGTCGAACTTTTGGCCGAGCGAGCGGCTTTTCAGGAGGCCGTTGATCTTTGGCATAATGGTTTTGGAGCAGATGCAAGGAAAGTCTTAGCTCCCTATCGCCGATCGTCCAACAAGCATAAGCTTTTTTGGCTTTGCAGTTATTTGCCAGGTAGTTTTTTTGATCTCTTAGCCAAGGTCTATTTTAGTTTGCCATCTTTTATTAGACGCTAGGAAGTTAATCTGATAAGGATTTTAGGATTGTCTTTGATTTTAAGCGGTAATTTTTTAGAATATTTAGATCTAACTTTCATTTGTGAAGTTTGATCTCAAGCAAGATTATTGTAAAAATTTTAGGATTATTAGACTGTTATTATATTTTGCAACACGACTATATATCAATGTCATCTATCTTGTGTTAGTAATCTGATTTCTTTTTATGTTATGCCTGATACATAGTGTTTGCAAAATTTAATCTCAACAAAGATTTGTTTTTGTTTGTCTAAATTATTGTATAAAGTTTTGTTTGCGATATAGTGCTAGTTAATATAAAATTTAGCACATGAATGTCTAAGCAATATAGACTAGATACTGTTCATCGTAGAATATCTTATAATTTATAAGATATTAGTCAACATTAATAAATAATGTTAATAGATACTGATAATAGATACTCTTTTTTATTTTCTGAAGCATAGTCTTTTGTTTTTTTATTTTTTATTTATTCTGATATTCGAGTTACTTTTTTCTTTTTATCCTTGTTATTATCTATGCTAATACAAAAAACTTTTTTGAAATAATTCTTTTAAGCATCAATTTATATTTTGCTAATTATTATTCAACGCGGTTATTGGCATTTATTAAAACGTGTTGATTGTAAATTTTACCATTAATACTTACCTGTTTTAGCATAAATAATAAGCCCCTAGGTTTCCCTAGGGGCTTATTATTTACTTTGTGCAATGCGATTATATTTTTTAGTCAAGGATTGTATAGAGATTGGGGCTGAGGCTAATTTTCGTGTGAATTTTCTTCGCGTAAAAGATTATCCAGATCCAAGAGGATCAAGAGACGATCGTTTAATTTGCCGACGCCTTTGATATATTCAGAACCAATGCCAGCCACAACCGGTGGGGCAGGTTCAATGGTACTTGAGGGAATACGCAAAACTTCGGAGACCGCATCGACCAAGATGCCGACAACTTTTTGCCCTAGATCCACGACCACAATGCGTGTGTCAGCATCGGGCTCAACGGCAGGCTTATTAAAGCGGGTGCGCATGTTGACGACAGGAATGACTTTACCGCGCAAATTGATCACGCCTTCAATAAAAAAGGGTGCACGCGGAACCATGGTTATTTGCAGCATGCGATTGATTTCTTGAACGGAGAGGATATCTACGCCAAATTCTTCGTCTCCAATGCGAAAGGTAACAAGTTGTATCTCATCTTCATGCTTTGAAGCGAGCATCGCTTCATCATAGTTGCTCATTCCTACCTCCCAAAACAAACCCGGCTAAAAGCCTAGTATTCTATCGGCAATCCTTGAAGGTTCTTGAGGCCAACATATGTTGGTAAACACGCACTTCTATGGCGTCTTTGCACAAATTAACTTATTTGGGGCGTAAACGTGCTTTACTTAGTTGCCCCTGAAAAAAAATAGAGGCATTTTCAGGTTGCTTTCCGACCTACCCTACAGCCCCATGGGCAAAACGCGATGTAGGGGATTCTAGTGGCCATACACGCTATTTTGGTTTATTTTTAAAAAATATACATATTTTTTGAAATTTTCCCGTTATCTGAAAAAATATAACAATATGCGTATAATATTGATGGATAGCATACAATAAGATAAAGATGTATAGACAGGGCTAAGTTGGCGCAGAATAGCACTAAAGTCTAATCTCTAAAAGCTGCAAAAGTTTAGGCAAGGGCATAGCACTTTCAAAAATGTCTGCCAAACGGTCAAGTCCTTCGAGCGTGTTTGTCTGGACAGGTCTAAATTGAGGTAAATTAGCCAGGGCGCGAAGACGATTTAAGAAAGCAGACCTAAAAGCATCACTATCAAATAAGCCATGAAGATAGGTGCCGATGATCTTGATCTGGGAGTTTTGATCCAATCTACCCCAGGCCAGAGGCTTACCTGCGGGATCTTCGATGACTGGAACCAGGCTTTTATCGTTGAATTTGGTTTGGCCATGGTGAATTTCGTAGCCAAAAACGGATGTTTCTGTTTCCGTTAAAATGGACAAAGAATGGCCAGTGCAGCGTTGCAAGACCTTGTCTTTGGTTAGCTCGGTTTTAAATGGCAGAAGATTTAGACCGTAATTGATGGTTTTGCCCTCAAGACCTAGAGGATCCAGAATGGTTTCGCCAAGCATCTGAAAGCCGCCGCAAATGCCTAGTAAAAGACCAGGAAATCCGTTTAAGCAATGAGCAGCATAGTCTTTGATGGCCGAAAGTAAACCTGTATTTTCCAGATAGGCTAAATCGGCTCCAGTGTTTCTAGTGCCAGGCAAAATTAAGCAGTGGGGATGTTGGAGAGGATGCTTAAGTTGATCCGGGTGTTGGATCAAGCGGATTTGAATGTCTGTTTCGGCTTGTAGGGCATCAAAATCTGTGGTGTTGCTGATATGGGGGAGATCAATGATATCGAATTTGAGTAGCCTTGAGCCATTGGATGACAAATCCGAAGTTTTGTTCGCCTCTTGTTTAAAGCTAACCGAATCTTCATCGGGTAGGCGGATGTTTTCAATATAGGGCATAATGCCCAAAAATGGCTTCTGGGTAAGTTTTGTTATGCGCTTTAAGGCCGGATCAAGCAGCTGAGCGTCGCCACGAAATTTATTTAAGA
This sequence comes from Desulfovibrionaceae bacterium, assembly GCA_017455745.1. Lineage (GTDB taxonomy): Bacteria > Desulfobacterota > Desulfovibrionia > Desulfovibrionales > Desulfovibrionaceae > Desulfovibrio. The sequence continues at coordinate 17,939 of JAFSZE010000051.1, forward strand.
TAAAGCCTGAGATTAATTTACGTTCAGATCTGGTTAAAAGATGCATGGTGCCAGCTAAAGCGGCAAAAGCTCCGCCACGATCGATATCGGCGACCAAGATCACTTTGGCCTGGGCCAGCTTGGCCATACGCATATTGACGATGTCATCGGAGCGTAAATTTATTTCAGCGGGGCTTCCAGCCCCTTCCAAAACAATGATTTGGTGTTCATTAGCCAAGCTCAGATAGGCATCTTTGACTACAGGCCAGAGGGTCTTTTTTTTATGCTGGTAGTCACGGGTGCGTAAATTGCCAGCGGGGTGCCCAAGGACAAGGATTTGCGAACCTAAATCAGAGGTCGGTTTCAGCAAGATAGGATTCATGCGGCAATCAGGTTCAAGACCGCAGGCATAAGCTTGCAGAGCTTGCGCCCGCCCAATCTCTTCGCCAAGCTTGGTCACTGCTGAGTTAAGGGACATATTTTGGGCTTTGAATGGCGCCACGCTTATGCCGGATCTAGCGAGCAAGCGACACAGGGCTGCGGTCAAAATGCTTTTACCGGCATTGGAGCAGGTGCCTTGGAACATGATGGCCGGTGGTAAAGCAATGTTTTCTTGGTTTGGCGAATGCATGAATAACTGAACTTGTCTGATTTTGGCAAAGAAAAAAGAGTTTTAAATCGTAAAGTAAATCTTTATTGAAGAGCTATCTTTGGATAAGCAAGATTGTTTTGCGAATATGAGTATAAAGATATGGTGCAGTCTAGAGATTTTTATTGCTACTAGAAAAGGCAAGGTAAAAATAGTCTAGCTTAACATGAAAACACTAATGTCTTATATAGTTGTTAGATATTGTTTAGAAAAGAGTTTTAGTATAATAGAAGATGGTTGACAAAAAGAGGAAGAAACGAAAAGTAAAATATAGCAGATAGCCTAAAAAGTTGTCAAGAGATAAATAAGTTTGAGAAATTTACCATGTGTAAGCAAAAAAATAAAATCTTAAGATTAAATGTAGCGTAGATCTTAAATAAATAAAGTTTTATTAAAATTTTAAACGAAAAATCTCGAAGTATAATTTTTTTATATCTATAAGTGGCTCAAGACGAAAAAGCTTTGTGTTCAAAAGCTGGAAGATAAAATTGTCTTGGCCAATACATTGTGGTTAAATTGCAACAAAATATTTATCTAGAAATTATCGTGATAGTAATTGCAGGGATTAGTTTGTTTTGAATAAATTTTAGGAAGAAAAATTTTCTGTTACTGCGGAAATGGACAATAAATATTAAAATATTTAATAAGATTATGTAGGATTAGATGTTGTGCAATAAGATTTTTTTACACAATCCACGTAGAAAAATAAAACAAAATAAAAACAAAATATAATAGGTTATAAAATGAACAATTATATAAAAAAATGAATTTAAAAGCAAAAATTATAAACAAATACAAATTAA
>JAFSZE010000052.1 GCA_017455745.1 Desulfovibrionaceae bacterium
CTCAAGAATAATATATTTTTTGACTGGAAGCTTATCTCTAAGCTTAGCCATCATGGGCCATTGTTGGGCAGCTATGATTATATAGTCAACCGAGGCATCATTTAGGTTGTGGAGTAGTTCTTTTTCCCTGTAGAGCGGGTTGATTAGAACGAGAATGGCCGCTGCTTTGATGGCTCCCCAAAAGGCTAAAATCATTTCGGGCAAATTGGGTAACATGATGGCAAGTTTTGATCCTTCGGTCAGCCCCAATTTGTGTAAGGATTGTGCTAAGTTTAAGGCTTTTTTCCTAAAGTCGGCATAATTTAACCTTCCAGCATCGCAGACAATGGCTGGACGGTTAGGATATTTCTCTGCCGCAGCGTCAAGCAGGACACCTAGCGATTTATCCCAAGATGGTAGGGTACTTTTTAGTGTGGCTTCAGAATAATATTTTAGCCAGGGTTTTTGGCAAGAGTCAGGCATATTATTTTTTCCGCGGGTTGGAAATTGCTATGTAGTCCAAGCTTTGGATGCAGAGAAGTTTAAAATTAGATTAAGCCAAAAGCTTTTTAGCTTTGAGCGATGCAGGTGGCAATACAGATAGCTTTTAAGCCTTCCATGCGACCTGTAAAGCCTAAAGTTTCTTCCGTGGTTGCTTTGATATTGACGCTTTCTTTGGGTAGCGTCAAAAGCCTGGAAATATTTAAGCGAATTTGTTCACGGTAGGGGGCTATTTTGGGCTTTTGGGCGATGATTGTAGCATCAATATGTGTTATAGTTATCTTTTTGGCGCTAAGCAATGTTAAAACTTGATCCAAAAGTACTGCCGATGAGATCCCCCTCATACGCCGCATCTGAATCCGGAAAATGCTGACCTATATCGCCTAGGGCTGCTGCACCCAAAAGGGCGTCCATGATGGCGTGCAGTAAAACATCACCATCGGAATGCGCGGCAATGGTCAGATTGGTTGGTATATTGACGCCACCCAAAATTAAGGGGCGACTACCACCAAAGCGATGCACATCATATCCTTGTCCGCAGACAATTTGGGGCATGGCTTTCTCTTCTTGCAAGCTTTCTAAATCTTTGGGGTTGGTTATTTTGATGTTTTCATCTTCGCCAGGAATAATTTCAACTTCAGAACCTAGCAATTCCACAGCTTGCGCATCATCGGTAACTTCAAGATTTTTGGCCGCAAGGTTTTTGTGGGCAGATTTTAGCAGCTTAAAGTCAAAGCCTTGTGGGGTTTGGATCGTGTATAGATTGGCACGTTCTAAAGTTGTTTTGACTTTAGATTCTTGACAGATCTTGATGGTATCTGTGACCGGTTTGGCCGGGATCACAGCGCAAGACCCTGCCAGCAAACGTTGGCAGATTTGATAGGTCAAGGCGGTTGAGGCAAAAGGCCTGGCCGCATCATGGATAAGGACAAAACGTGTTGTTGCAGGCAGTTTAGAGAGAGCTTTGCTAACCGAATCTTGACGACGCAGGCCGCCAGCGCACATTTCAACCGGTAAGCCCAAGTTTTTAGCAAGTGTTGTTAGACGCTCTTGTTCATTGGCTAGAGCATCTTCTGGTAATGCAATTAGAATGCCATCTAGCAGGGCACATTTAGCCATGCTCAGTACCGAGTGCCAGTAGAGGGGGGCATCTTGATAGGTTAAAAATTGCTTGGGGCAGGTTATGGCTTTGGCTAATCTTGTGCCTTGACCTGCAGCCAAGACGATGGCCCAAATGGAGTCGTTCACAACCTTGGCCTTCCCGTTTAGATTGGATCTTGGAGCTTTGTGAGCCCGCAAAAAAGTACAAGGCACAGTCACGTAGATTGTGCCTTGCTCAAGATAAGTTAGACTGTAAGCCGGGTTCTGTCTAGAGCCGTCATTCATCTAGGAGCAGAGTTACCTCTGCCCTCAAGCAACCTACCCGAAAGGTTTGCGACCGGGCCAGCCACCTTTCCTATTTGGTTTTGCTCAAAACGGGGCTTACCTAGCCTGACGATCACTCAAATCAGCTGGTGGGCTCTTACCCCACCGTTTCACCCTTACCTTGACATACAAGGCGGTTTGCTTTCTGTTGCGCTCTGCCGAGAGTCACCTCTCCTGGGAGTTACCCAGCGTTTTGCCCTGTTGAGCCCGGACTTTCCTCTCCGACTAAAAGTCGCAGCGACGGCTTGTCCAACTTAAATCTTAGGAAAAGTTGTCCAAATTTTACTATTCGCTTCTATCATCAGAATCATCGTCCAAAGCCTCTTCCTGACTTTGGTCGTCGTTATGATCGCTTGGGGCAGCCTTTTTTCTTACGCGTTTGGGCTTAGGTTTAGGCTCTTCACTGTCATCTGATTTAGATTCAGAGTCAGATTCATCCAAATCGACCTTAGCCTTGGCTTTGCGCGTACGTTTGGGTTTGACCGCAATGGGTTCTGATTCAGGTTCACTAATATTGGCTTCAGAAGTTTCCTCGCTTGGAGCATCTTGACCTTCAGCGGAATCTTCCTCCACTTTAGCCTTTTTAGCCCGGGTGCGTTTGACTTTGGGCTTCACTTCCTCATCCGCGCTTAAATCAGCGCTGCCAGATTCTTCTTGCGTAGCTTTCTTGGCCCTGGTGCGTTTAGGCTTAGGCGCAATAGTGTCGCCATCAGTCGAATCTACATTAGTCGAATCTACATCTGTCTGATCACTAGCGACATCTTCTTTAGATGCAGGCTCGACAGTTTCTGTGGCATTAGCAGCTTTAGATTCGGCAGTATTAGGTTCTGCTTCAGGCGCTTCTTCTTTGGCCTTTTTAGCGCGAGGTTTTCTAACCTTAGCTTTGGGCTTAAGTTCATCTGAATCTATTGGGCTTGCTTGATCGGTTGCTTGATCACTACTTTCACTTGGGGCCGCTTCTGCGTTTTGGTCTGTGGGCTCCAAGCTATCAGCACCAACCTCTTGATCTGTAACCGCGTCAGCGGCCTTTTTCTTTCTGGTTTTGACCTTAACCTCAGGTTCTGCGGCAGTTTCAGTCTTTTCGTCGGCGGTCTCAGGGCTAGATGTTTGGGCATCTGTCTCAGATACGGCCTTTTTCTTTCTGGTTCTGACTTTAACCTGCACCTGCGGCTCTTCTTGACCTTCGGCTGCTGAAACAGGCTCTTCGGCAGTCTCATCAGCCTGTTTCTTCTTTCTGGTTCTGACCTTGACCTGGACCTGTGGTTGTTCTTCTTCACCTTGGGTTGGTGAAGCTTGATCTTGACCTTCTTCTTCAGTCTTAACTTTCTTGCGTCTAGTTCTAATCTTGACCTGCACCTGCGGCTCTTCTTCGCCTACTTCATTTTCAGAATTCTCTTCACCCTCTTCGACTTTGGCTTTGGCCTTTCTGGTTCTAGTCTTTTTCACCTTGGGCTTGAGCTCTTCTTCAGGTTCATCAAAGCTAGCCATATCTTCCAAAGATTGAGCGGCATTTTCTGCGGCCTCGCTATCTTCAGAGCCAGACTTTTCGGCCTTAGTAGCTTGAGATGCTGGTTGTTGGGGTGTAATCAAATCTTCGGTAGGTGCTTCTAGATCATCGCCATTGAGATTGGGTACATCGGCCTCATCGGCATTGTAATCAGCCTCAGGTGCAAGATCATCGGTATCGACCAAATCAAGAATATTGGTCTCATCATTAAATAGATCATCAGATGGTTCAGGCTTAGCCTTTTTGGCTGATTTGCGCTTTTTATTCTCTTTTTCTCTGGCTTCCTTTTCCTTGGCCTCAGCTTCGGCCTTTTTAAGACGTTTGGCCCTGGTTTCTTCATCCTCAAAGTGTTCATTCCAGAAGATCAAGCGCTGGCAGTTGGGACAGCTCATGATCTGCTGGCCGCGTTGCAATTCGATGAAGATCTGAGGTGGAACAGCGATGTGGCAGCCACTACAGACGCCATCTTCAACCGGTACGATCACAGGATGATCTAACCGTTCCTTGATAAATTCATAGCGATGGAAGACAGGAGCTGAGATTTGGGCTGTGGCCTCGCCCCTTTTTTGGTCAAGGCGAGCCATTTTTTCTTCGGTTGCTTGGATGCGTGAAGCCAAACTGTCGCGTTTGCCGTCCAACTCTCCTTTCAGCGTTTCATATTCTTTGTTGATGGCACTAAGCAATGTATTTTGGGTCTTTAGCTCATCCATCAAAGCGCTTTTTTCTTCTTCACGCGAGCGGTTGCTGCGTTCCATGTTGTCAACTTCGCGCACCATAGCCTGGTACTCACGATTGTTGCCAACCTGCATAAGCTTAGTCTTACTCTTTTTTATCCTAGCAGAATCATCATTAATTTCGCCAGCTAAACGTTTTTGTTGATCTTTAAGGTGAGAAAGTTTATCAAGAATATGATCTCTGCGGTTACTGATAGCATCAAAATTCTTCGTTAAAGACTCAACCTCTTTAGGCGCCTCTTCTAAAACCCGTTGGGTAACAAAACGTTCATCATCAATTTTTTGTAGCTCGACAAGTTGTTTTATCTCAGTGAGATAAAGAACACTCATGTATTCTGCTCCATAAAGGCATAGACAATTGTCTAGGTTTTGATGTTAAATCTCAATGTTTAAACTAAAATATCTAGCAATCAAAAAAAAGGCTAAGCCCGCGTTACAATGGGGCAAAATCAAAAGTGTGGTCAGTCTTTTTTGGAATTAAGATAAAAAAAGAGCAGTATCTAAATTTCGACTGACATCAATATTTTATAGGCTAGGATCTTTTAGAAAAAATAGCTTATTGATATGCAAAAGAAAAAATTGAAGCGTAAATGTAGATTCTTTGATCTTAAAGTCAACGTGCAGAGTCTAATCTTTAAAGTTACGCAGATAAAAGTTGCAATTAATTACTTGGGAGCAAGCTTGTGAGCATGGTATAGGGTGAAGATGATGGAATAAAAGTTACATCAATGGAATTTAGCGACTTTGATAAAAGATTGGCCAAACGGCGCATCATTTCTTCTTCGAGGCTGTGGTGCCCCACATCAAGCACAAAGATCTGACTGTCTAGGGCTGCGTGATATTTGACATCACCTGTGATGAAAATATCGGCTTGGGATTTAGCCGCTAGTTCTAAGAGCGATGCGCCAGAACCTGTGCAGTAGGCCACCCGATTAATGACTTGTGGGGGTGTGCCAATGACAGTTGCTTCTGGTACTGTGATCAGTTTTGAGATGCGCGAGAGAAAAGTTTGGGTATCAAGCGGAGTTTTTAAATCACCAACCAAACCAAAGCCAAACTGCGCACCTAAAATATTGGGTTTTAAGACCTGTACGCCTTGGAGATCCAATTCTGTAGCTAGCCAGCCAGCAGGTCCAGCACTATTGACATCCAAAGATGTGTGGGCCGAGTAGAGGGCTACATCAGAAGTTAAAAGCATCCGTAAAGTTTCATGATAGTTGTCTAATTTGCGCGGAAGACTAGGTTTTAAGGTCAAGGGATGGTGAGCTAAAATAAAATCTGGATTGGTCTTTAATGCTTTGGTAATTGTTTGGGGAGTAGGATCCAAGCAGACGGCCATTTTTTGAATATGGGTACGGTGGCAAGCCACTTGCAGACCTGATAGGTCCCATTGCGCGGCAGCCTCCAGTGGCGCCACAGACTCAATACGGTGGATGAGTTCTTTTATCTCCATGGATTCCCCAATACTATTGTTGTTTTAGAAAACGGATGGCATTGCTAAAGAGCATGGTGCCAGGAGGACTGTCTAAGGCGCCAGCAGTCCATCGGGGGTGATTTGTTACATGATGGAAAGCTTCTGGATGTGGCATGAGGCCCAAAATATGCCCGGTGGGATCGGTAAGACCAGCGCAGGCTAAGGGTGAGCCATTGGGATTTTGTGGATATTCTTGGGTTGGTTCGCCTGTGGTAGGATCGGCATATTTTAAGGCAATCAAATGTTTGGCAGCCATATCCTGTAAGATTTCTTCAGATTTGGCGACAATTTTGCCCTCACCATGACGCACAGGCATGGCTAAATTGGGTAAGCCCTTGGTAAAGACACAGGGGCTTTCGGGATCAACTTTCAGCATGACCCAGCGATCTTCAAAGCGAGCCGAATCATTGGGGCCCAAAGTGACTTGACGCTCAAAAAATGTTTGGCCTAAAGCCGGTAAAAGGCCCAATTTGACTAGCAGTTGAAAGCCATTACAGATGCCTAAGATTAAACCACCTTTAAGGATAAAGCTTTTTAATTGTTCCTCAAGGGGATTATCGTAAGCATCCTTCAAATAGCGCCAGCGGATGGCTGCAGCTTGCGCAGCCCCCAGATCATCGCCATCCAGAAAGCCACCAGGAAAGATCAAGAATTGATAGTCGGCTAACGTTACCTGTCGAGTCACAAGGTCGGCGAAATGGACGACGTCGACTTGCTCTGATCCAGCCAATCTGGCCGTATGGGCAGTTTCCAGATGAGAGTTGGTGCCGAAACCAGTCAAGACAATGGTTTTTACTTTGACCATAAGGGGATAGCTCCAGACAAGACAGGGCCAAGCGAAAATTTGTTCAAAAAAAGTAATTTTACTTGTTTTAAAGCACTTCGTCAACGAAAAAACAGTGGTAGAAAAAAGACTTCGAAAGGGCTATGCTATTAGCAGCGGTGCTTTGTCATTATGATCGTTTCGGGGATAGCTTTTTTTGATTTGTACAGTTGAGCCCTGACTTAAGTTTAGGCTTATTCCGTTTACTAGTCTAGAGTTTTCCTCGGAAGAATTTTATATTTATTGTCAACACAGAAAATTTTGGCTCCGCATTAAGCTGCTCATTTTTTGGGAGTGTATGAAAACAAAATATATTTTTGTCACCGGTGGTGTACTCTCTTCCCTTGGCAAGGGGTTGGCGGCGGCCTCCTTGGGGGCACTTTTGCAAACTAGAGGACTTGCCGTAACCATCCAAAAATTGGATCCATATATTAATGTTGATCCTGGCACCATGAATCCGTTTCAACATGGCGAAGTTTTTGTCACAGACGATGGGGCCGAGACGGATCTGGATTTGGGGCATTATGAGCGCTATTTGAATGTACCCATGTCGCGCAAAAATAATACCACATCAGGTGCTATCTATAATCACGTCATTGCCAAAGAGCGGCACGGTGACTATTTGGGTGGTACGGTTCAGGTTATTCCCCATATTACCGATGAAATTAAGCGCGTGGTCCTGTCCTTAGCTGAAGGCGATAATCCCCCTGATGTGGCCATCATTGAAATTGGTGGAACTGTCGGCGACATTGAAGGTTTGCCCTTTTTGGAAGCCATTAGGCAGTTACGTTCGGAGCTAGGTCGCGATTGGTGTTTAAATATTCACTTAACGCTTGTGCCCTATCTGCGCAGTGCAGGCGAGCTTAAAACCAAACCCACCCAGCATAGCGTCAAAGAGCTTTTATCCATTGGAATTCAGCCTGATATTATTCTTTGCCGTTGCGAACAAAACATTCCTCAGGATCTACGCAAAAAGATTGCGCTATTTTGCAATGTGGATGAAGATGCTGTTTTTACCTCGGTCAATGTCAATAATATCTATGAGGTGCCGCTGCGTTTTTACGAAGAAGGCTTTGATCAAAAAGTGGCCATTATGCTCAGGCTCCCAGCCCGCAATGCTCATTTGGAAACGTGGCGCCATTTGGTCGATGTTTGCAGCCACCCCCAAGGCAATGTGACCATAGCCATAGTTGGCAAATATGTGGATCTAAAAGAAGCCTATAAGAGCCTCCACGAAGCCTTGATCCATGCAGGTATAGCCAATCATGTGCAGGTTGATCTGCGCTATGTGAATTCTGAAAACGTAACGGCGGCCAATGCGGCTGAAATTTTTGCTGGTTGCGGTGGGATTTTGGTGCCTGGCGGTTTTGGCTATCGTGGGGTGGAAGGCAAGATTGCGGCCATTAAATATGCCAGGGAAGAAAAAGTGCCATTTTTAGGCATCTGTCTTGGTATGCAGTGTGCAGTAATCGAATTTGCCCGTCACGTGGTTGGCTTGGTTGAGGCCAATTCCGAAGAGTTTTCTCCAGGTGTCAAAGATAATGTTATCTATTTGATGACTGAGTGGTATGATTTTAGAACCAAAAATATGGAAAAGCGCGATTTAGGTAGCGATAAAGGCGGAACCATGCGTCTTGGAGCCTATCCCTGCCAGATCTTGCCTGGCACTTTTGCAGCCAAAGCCTATCAAAAGGATTTCGTTGAAGAGCGTCATCGCCATCGTTACGAATTCAACATGGCCTTTAAGGATGTTTTAGGTGAACATGGTTTGATTTTTAGCGGTACATCTCCAGATGGTTCTCTAGTTGAAATTATTGAACTCGCCGATCATCCCTGGTTTGTGGGTTGTCAATTCCATCCTGAATTTAAATCGCGGCCCATGGCGGCTCATCCACTATTTCGTGATTTTATTCAAAATGCTATTTTACATCAAAATAGATAGAACTTAATTGAATTTCTTGTTTTTCTGTCTTATTTTTGATTTATTTGCTAACTGCTTTTGATTATTTTGGATTATTCTGGTTTGTTTGGGTTTTGTTTTTTTTAATAGTTTGTGAATATTTTGATTTGTTTTATTTGTTAATGATTTGTGTTTGTTTTAGATTCATTTGCATTTGCTTGTGATTATTTTTTCATTTATTTTTTTTTATTGTTTATTGTTTTTTTGATAACTCATGGTTGTTTTATTTGATGATTGTTTGTCAATATTTTGGTTTTATAAAATGTTTTATCTACTTAGCTTATGTGTTTGAAATTTAAGCATATAAATTTATATATGGTTTTGTTTGGTGTTTTTTATTTTGAATATCAAAACTATTGGTAGTTTTGAAGAGAGTTATCTGATTTTTATATTTATAGTGTAATGATTATCTTTTATATATTTGAGGTAATCTCGATATATCCTATTCTAAGTAGTAAAATTAGTCTACGTAATATTTTTATTCTAGCTAATATTTTTAGTTTAGGATACGATTTTCAAGGATCTATTTATGGCTTTGGAACTTCGTCAACAGCTTAAGATGCAACAGCGGATGGTTATGACGCCGCAGTTGCGTCAAGCTATCAAATTGCTTTTATATTCACGGGCAGAACTTCAAGATGCCATTCAGCAGGAAATGCTTGAAAATCCCTTCTTGGAGGAAAGTGCTGTGGATCTTGGTAATGATTTTCAAGATCGAGAGCATGAAAATATTCGCCAGCAATCTGCAGACGATGATGTTTATGATCGCGAAATAGCCAAAGATGCTCAATGGGAAGACTATTTGGGGGAATTTTCCAGTACTTCCAGGCAGATGCAGAGTCGCGAACTTGATAGTGATGATTCTACCCCTTTTGAATCTCGTTATGCTGCCAGGCCTACGCTTGAAGCACATCTTTTATGGCAATTGCATCTTTCTAAGCTTTCGGAACGTGAAATTAAAGTTGGCGAAGAGATCATTGGCAATTTATCTTCCTCAGGCTATTTGGAGGCTGAGCTTAGTGACATTGCCAAGACTACCAATGAGTCAGTAGAATTTGTGGAAGCAGTTTTAAAACGGATTCAATTCTTTGATCCAGTGGGCGTTGCTGCCAGAAACGCACCAGAATGTTTGCTTATTCAATTGAAAGATCTAGGTTATGATCGTGATCCCATTCTAGTTGAATTGGTTTCTAAGCATTTGGAAGATATTGAATCGAAGCGTTCTAAGGTCTTGCAGAAGAAGTACAATCTAGAAAAAGAAGACCTAGATGCATATATTGAAATTATTCGCAGCCTTGAACCGATGCCTGGTGCAAGTTTTGGTAATGAAGAGCCTAACTACATATCACCGGATATTTATGTTTATAAAGTAAACGATGATTTTGTTATTGCCTTGAATGACGAAGGTTTACCAAATTTACAGTTATCCGATCTTGCAGATCAAGAGATGAAAAATGCCTCTGATGCTGAAAAAGAGTATTGTGAACAGAAAATACGTTCAGCATCTTGGTTGATAAAAAGTTTATATCAGCGTCAACGTACACTCTATAAAGTTGCTGAAAGTATTGTTCGTCATCAACGCGGATTTTTTGAAGAGGGGCCAATTAAATTGGAACCATTAATTTTGCGCGATATTGCTGAAGACATCGAAATGCATGAATCAACTGTTAGTCGTATTACAACTAATAAGTATATGTCGACTCCGTATGGCGTATACGAACTCAAATATTTCTTCAACAATGCATTATCCAAGGAAGATGGTAATGTAGTTGGTGCTGAAAGTGTTAAAGCGTTGATCAAGAATATGATTGCTGGCGAGGATCCTGCTAATCCTTTGAGTGATGAAGTCATTGCAGAAAATTTGAAAGAAAAACTTAATCTAACTTTGGCCAGAAGAACTGTGGCTAAATATCGTACTCAACTTGGTATTGAATCTTCATCAAAGCGTAAAGCCCGATAAAAATCTGATAAATTATAACTTTTTAAATGCTACTAATTTTATATTGATTGATTTTGGGATACTTGACGCTTTAAGATTTTACAATTTTGTGATTTATAAAATTTTAAGATTTAGATCTTAATTTTTATTGAAGATTAGACTCTTTTATATTTTTTAATCAAGAGAATCTATTGTGCAATGTCCATCACAAACTTTTCTATTCAATGAATGTGAAGATCAAATGTTTGAAGCTAATAAAAAGAAATATTTACCAATTGAAAAATCAAGAATTTATGTAGCTGGTATGCGTCAACGTAAAAACAAAGAATCATCTTTGGACGAAAAAAGAGCTGCAGTAGAGTATGAAGCCAAGCTTCATGTTGTAAGGAATGTAGCAAAAAGAATGGCTGCTATGAATTATTCTGTAAGTTTTATAGCCAAAGTAACTGATGTATCAGAAGCTAAAATTAGTGCATTTTTATCAGAGGATGAATCTTAATTGTCAATTTAAAAAAGATTAATCATATTTATTTATAAATAATGTTCAATACATCTAAATTAGATGAGCTTTGATTATTTTTCTCGCCTTGACCAATAGAGCTTCTTTTTAGCTGCGATCTTTTTATATTAGTAGGATTTTAAACAGATATAGCTAGAGAAATTCTTTTGTATATATTGTATTGACTATGCTTACCAGATTGCCCTAGTTGGCTGCCTTTCTTTAATTTGGATATGATTGAAGCATCTTATCTGGGAGCTTAGGTATTTTTGAAAATCATGCCTTTCCCATGAAAAGCCAAAATATACGGGTAGATATCAGCGATTGGAATATGATTAAAAAGATTTTTAAAAATAATTTGCCAAATACCTCTTGCCATATTGGCAAAGATGCTTATTGTATTTTTATGCTCACAGCCATGCTTTTTCTTAGCAAGCCTCTTTGGGCTAGCCAAAGTAGACCGGTCGATATCTAAATGCTAGTTGAGCGTTTAGGCTTGGCTTGAACGTTTTGGTCCTGATTAGCGAGTTTTAAGTCAGACTATCATGTCTTAATATTGTGTTTTTTTGATCTGAACTTCTATCCACAGGTAGCAAAAATTGCACGCAGGTACAGAGCTAAACTTGTGACGTGCATGGGGAGACTCTATGAATATTTCCTTTGTATTCAAAAATTTTGAGGCATCGGAGCATTTAAAGAAGTACGCTAGACGCCGGATGGAAAAATTGGGCCGTTTCTTTGGAAAAGCCTCAGGTTTGGAAATTGCGGTTGTCTTGACTGTGGATAAATTTCGGCATCGCTGTGAAGTGACTGTCACAGGCGAAGGTATGCATATCAATGCCAGTGAGC
>JAFSZE010000053.1 GCA_017455745.1 Desulfovibrionaceae bacterium
ACCCAAGTGGTAAGATTCGCCCACCTGTTTGCCTTTATATAAGAGCAATCTGTGGTCGGCAAATCCAGCTCTGGCTGCCGATCGTGGCAGTCTAACAAAATTACCTGACCAGAGCATGGCTTGAGCTGTGTCTTTACCGATTTCAAACAGGCGCCTGGCATTCTGGATGCGCTCCTCGCCATTGATAATTAGGTAACATTCTAAGGCATTATTGGCTCTGGGACAGAGGTTGTGCAGTTTGCTTTGCACTTCTTGTAAAAATTCGTCCGAGAGCTCTAGTTTGTCAGTTTTGAATCTGCGCTCATAGGCCACGACATTGAGCTGGTTTTGGGTGATGTTGCCGGCTAAATCTATAGCCATGATCTTGACACTTTTTTTAAAGTCTTGAGCTGTCATGGAATAGGGGAAGGGGAAGAAGCAGATATAGCTGCCATCTTTTTGGAGGTAACCTGAGACAAAAAAGTTATTGATCATAACGCCCGAGGTCGTTATCTCCTCATCAACCACATAACGAACTACGGCCGAGCCTCCGCGTCTGACAATGGGAGCTACTGTTTTTACGGCAATGTATGGAGGCTTGGTGTCAAATCTAAAGGGCAAAAGTAGGGTTCTGGTATTGCCTTGGCCAAAGCCCGCTTTGGAGGCATCGGTTGCCCGAATTTCTAGATCAACAGCACCCTCACGCATTTGCACATCTTTAAACGACACCACGACATCTTGTTCTTTTTGGATGGGTTGGAAACTTTGTTTAAAGATGGTGGTGAGCACATTGTTTTTACGGATACCCACTTGTACAGCTTGAACTCCAGAGGGATCCTTTAAGTGAATGGTCAATTGAGCAGCAGGGGAGATGCGCCCAGTATCAGGAGTGTAGGAGATTTCAGGACCATCAAGATCTTTGAAAAAGGCATAGCCACCGACAATTAGGGCTAGAAAAACTATTAAAAATAAGATTGAGGAACAGACGGTCCGAAAACGCATTGCTTACTCCTAAGCAGGGCAGTATGTTTTAGGGGTAAAGGATTGATTTGTATATACTATATTTGCACAAAATCAATTGCAACACAGATTTTGCGTAGAAATATAAGATCAAAAAGATTATTACGTTTCTGCATATTGTTGGAACAAATCAGCCATCTAGAGCCAGATAGGCGGACACACCATATAGCCATGTCCAAAAAATCTGGCTGAAATGTAATAATTTATTAAAGAATAGCGCAAAATCATTAAATAAAGCTTTATTGCTTTTGGGCATTAATATTGTTACTATCATCTACATTTAATTCTGTGGAGAAAAACATTATCAAAGCGTCCCACAATCGTTTATGAATAATATCACGTTCTTTGCTATTTACAGATCGACAAAGATCTGGTAGTTCTTGTTCCAAGCTTGCTGGGCATGGAGCCATTAATGCGCCCATATCCGCGTCTTGAATGGTTATGAGTTTAGATTTACCTCTTAAATAAGATGCAATTGTATCAATATGGAACGCTCTTTTATATAATTGATCATTCTCAGCTGCGATTAATAGTAACGAAGCATTAAAATTCTCAAAAGATTTGGAACTAAAAAGCATACCTGATCCAGGTGAAACTGCCACAAAAGCCTTAATTCTGGAATCTGTAAGACTTCTTTTGAGGGGAAAGTTTTGGCAGATGCCATTGATTTTTTCACGCGACCAGGGATTGCAGTAGAGATCATTTTTACCGGCTTTGGCGCAATAGTCAGTCCAAGAAATACAGTTGGGCTTGGCTCCTGCCATAAGTATGGCTGCAGTAGCTCCAGCTCCAAAGCCAACCAAGCCTATGGAACCATCTTCAATATTATCTTTTAAACTTTTTTCCCCTAAGACCAGATCAAGCGTCATACGCAGTTCCAAAACGCGGGTGGTTAATTGCTCCCAGGTAAAGAGATCTTGCATATTGTCAATGCAGTCATGGGAGTGCGTAGGACAGGCCACAATGAAGCCTTGCGAAGCTAACCAATAGGCAGTGTCATGGAAGGAAAAACGTGTGGCTGGAGATGGATGCGAGATGAGAATGAGTGGAAATTTGCCTGACAGAGGTTTTGAATCGCGAGCAGCATAGATGGTCCAGGGGGGATAATTTAATTCGCGGTTGGCACGAGTTCCTGGGTACCAAATATTTATATCTAGTCTAACTCCCCTAGCTGGAATCCAAAAACCTAAAGTGCGGAAGCCAACCCTATGTCCATCGGCAGCCAAGGCTTGGAATTGAAAGCTGGCCCAAAAAAAGAGTATTGACAGCAATAAGATAAGTTTTAACTTATGCATCACAGATCACGGTTTTTATTTTAAGCTTTTGGTTGTGCTGGGTAAAGATTTTTGACCTGGCTCGAATTCAACTTTGGCATAGCGAGCCTAAGTACTAGTAGCCAACTAATAATGGTCTGGTTTTGTTAAATTTTTATAAAAAAATTGTTTGTTATGTTGATTTGTTGATCATTGGTTATTATTCTTATAGACCAATAAGGAGTTTTGCTTGGATTTCTTAGGCACTTTTTGGGATTTGATCCTACATATTGATGTTCATTTGATCGATTTTATTCAGCAATATGGCGCTTGGGTCTATCTGTGTTTATTTCTTGTGGTCTTTTGTGAAACAGGTTTGGTCGTCACGCCGTTTTTGCCAGGTGATTCGCTGCTATTTGCTGCTGGAGTTTGTGCTGGCAGTGAACTTTTAAGTTATGGCCATGTTTTACTGCTCTTAGGGCTAGCTGGCATTTTAGGCGATGCCTGTAACTATTTTATTGGGCGTTGGGTTGGGCCAGTCATTTTTGCCAAAGAAACGAGGCTGATCAAAAAGAAATATTTGCTGCAGGCCCATGCTTTTTATGAGCGACATGGAGGGAAAGCCATAATTTTGGCCAGATTTATCCCCATCATTAGAACCTTTGCACCATTTGTGGCTGGCATCGCTCTTATGCGTCCAAGCCTCTTTTTCGCCTTTAATATTACTGGCTGTATTCTTTGGGTTGGTGGGCTGGTATCAGCTGGCTATTTTTTAGGCCATCAGGTTTGGGTGCGCGAGCATTTTTCGCTAATTGTCTATGCGATTATTTTTGTTTCGCTACTGCCTTTAATGATTGGCCTAATCAAGAGCTATTTGGCTAAAAACAAGGCTGCCTAGGCTTTTTTAGCAATACAAGCCAAAAGAGCGTGTACTACATAAATGCGGCTATTACATTTCCATCGTAATGTTGGAACAAATCATCCAGTTATCCGCCAGACAGATGAATATGCAGATATAGCCATGTTCTAAAAATATGAGAGAAATGTAATAAAATTTTTTGATCTTTGGAGGGGCTTTTGGCAGCTATCCCAGTGTTTGTAGGATGCGGCTCTAACAGTGTTAATGCCACAGAGGCCATCAAGTTTGGACTAGATCAATTAAATGAACATCAAAAGGTGACAGTTGCCCAAATTTCGAGCTTTTATCTAACCGAGCCCCAAGAGTATAAAGAGCAGCCGTGGTTTACCAATTGTGTAGCTAAGCTTGGGGTTGCGCAAGATTTAAGCGCAGAAGAGCTTTTAGCCAATTTATTGGCTATAGAAGCTAAGGTTGGCCGTAGACGAGATCCTAGTTTACCTAGATTTGGACCAAGAGTCTTGGATTTGGATTTGTTGCTCTTTGGGGAAGCTATTTTAGATACCCCTAGTTGTACTGTTCCCCACCCGCGAATGTTTAAACGTGCGTTTGTGCTTGTACCGCTTTTAGAAATTGCTCCAGACCTTTTGATCAAAGGAAAGCCAATCCATGCTTATTTAAAAAATTTTACCTATAGCATTGAAGGGCAAAAAATTTATCAGGCATAATTGGAGTTATTGTTTATGAATACAATAAATTAGCTAGCTATTTTTAAAAGCACTAAAAATTTTTCTGCACAAATATTATGGGCAAAGATTATAAAACTATTAATATACATTATAATCAGGCATTGTAAAAAATGTACTAACCAAATTCACCTAAACAAATTCATCTAATTTTATCTAAATCCATATAAATAATATTATATATCAAGTTGTTAAATTGTTATCTATAAAAAATTGAGAGATATGTCTTCTAACTAAATGTTTCTGATGATAGTCTAAAATTGGTTCTAATATTAATGCTTATCTTATATTAATAATTTTTGTATTGCGATCAATAACTTTTGTTCTATGATAAATACGCTTTACATCGGTAAATGTTTAAGGTATGTAGTGTTTTCTCTCTGTCTACTACTCTTTTGCTTATATTTTTAATCTATATTACGATTCAATCGTAATTTTGGAACAAATCAGCCAGCTAGACATCAGACAGACTGGCATGCACATATAGCCGTGTTCCAAAAATCTTGCAGAATTGTAATATCGCACAAGTTAGCTGGTACATATTTAAGGGTTGTGGAGCTAGAGGTTCAGCCAGCTTTATAGGGGGATAGGCGCACCCAAGCTAGAATTTTTGCCTTTTGGCCTATCTTGTTGCATACTACTCTTTGGCTATTGGCAGCCTTGGCAGCTTTTGGATGGCAGTTTGAGCCTTGAAATAAAGGTTTTAGTTTCTAGCCGTAAATTTCTACGTCTGGAATCTAAAAATTGAAAAAATAGGCCAGATCATGACCAGAATGTTTTAGCAGGCCCTTGCTTCCAAGCTTTAAGCCTTTGGTCTTAAGGAGCCAAAAAAAGATTGCTCTTATGTTTTTAGGCTTTTAATCGGGAGATAAACCATATGATAAAGATTGTGATAATCTGTCTGGCTATATATATTTTATACAGGCTATTCAAAAATGACTTTCTGCATAAAAAACAGAAAGACGATCTTGAAGATCAAAAGGAACGTGATGCAAAGATTGCCACAGGCGAAATGGTTAAGGATCCTGAGTGCGGTACATATGTGACCAAAGATTCTGGAATTACCGTTCGCGATGGTCAAACTGTACATCATTTTTGCAGCTACGAGTGCCGAGAAAAGTTTCTCAATCGCTTACGCGAGGGCGGGCGTCAAATTCCTCCGGTGGAATAGCGGTTTTTTTATGCCAAAATAATTAGTTAAAATGTGAATTGGACATACAAGAATTTAATTAAAAGCGAAAATTGATATATTTTATTTTTTATAAATACTATGATCATCTTTTCTTTCAAAAGTTTTTTATAATACACTAAGATGCTTGCTAGTCTCTCAAGATACTTGGGATCATCTTAAAATGCGTGGGAGTCTCTTAAGATACTTGGGAGCATCTCAAAATGCCTAGATGCATTTTAAGATACAAAGATTAAAGCAATTTTGTTCAAGATAAAGATGATCAATTCTCGATGTATCAATTCTTTAATTTTAACCTATATTTATTCAAGTTACATTTTTCATCTGTTAGAAATAGCAAAAAGTCTGCCAAAGATTAAAATTGTCAAGATAGATCTATGAGAGTCTGCACAAAATTACCCATGGCAAATCTTCTAGCTGTATCAAGATAATCATTATTTAATGTTTGCTATTACATTTTTTGCAAATTTTTGGAACAAAATCCTATCTCATATCTGTCTATCTCATCTTTGCCTATCTCTATTCTAGCGCAGAGTGGTATATTTGTTTCAACATTACAAAAGAAGTGTAGTATTGACTTACTTTTCTGGCATTTAAGAACTCATAAATTAAAATATCTAAGTTTCTCTCTAAAACTTGACTCTTAAGCCTGAGTACTGTTCTCTGGGCAAGCATCTTTTTTCTGGGCCACAGGTTCATTTTTTGGACCTTGTGGCTCATTATTTTTAGGTTGAGCGGTATGTTTTTCACCATTAGCCGCGTTTTTGGACTCCTCGTTCTTTTTGGCGAGGACTTCATTTTTTTTAGACTCAGGGTAGGCAATGCGCTGATGGAAGATACCAGTTAAGATGCGCTGAAAACTTTCGCTTAGATAGTGGAGATCTTTGAAGGTCAATTCGGATTCATCCAATTGTCCTTCAGCAAAGATGCCTTTGACGATCTTATCGATATGGCTCTTGATGCGGGCTGGCGTTGGATCGGTCAGGGTGCGACTGCTAGCTTCAACGCTGTCGGCCAGCATGATTATGGCCGACTCTTTGGTTTGTGGTCTAGGCCCAAGGTAAGAGTAATCAGATTCAACGGGATTTTCACCCATTTTAAGAGCTTTTTGGTAGAAAAACTGCATACTCCTTGTGCCATGGTGCTGCTGGATAATATCTGAAATTTCACGCCCAAGTTTATATTTCTGGGCCATTTCCACGCCTTTTTTGACGTGGGAGAGCAAAATTAGAGCACTCATTGACGGCGCTAGTTTGTCATGGCGATTGGGCCTGCCGAATTGGTTTTCAATAAAATATTCAGGGTATGATGTTTTGCCAATGTCGTGATAGAGGGCGGCTACCTTGCACAACATACTATTAGCACCAATGGCGTTGGCACCAGCTTCAACCATATTGGCCACAATTAGGGAGTGGTGGTATGTGCCAGGGGCTGTAACCATAAGCTGTTGCATGAGCGGTTGTTCTAAACTCATTAGTTCCATGAGTCTAAAGCGTGTGCAATAGCCAAAGATCTGCTCTAAAATGGGACTTGTGGCAAAGAGCAGGAAGAGGGAGAGGATGCTACTAATAACCGTGCAGATCAATTGTTGGGGGTAGACCTCCAAGGGGGTTTGGGCCAGCATAAGCATGGATGCCCAGATGATGATTTGACCGCAGGCAAAGGGTAGGAGACTAAAAATAGCGTCCTGTCTGGAATAGGCCGAGACCACAAGCCAAGTAAAGAGCATACAGCTTAGAAAATAGGCAATGAAAATTTGCCATTGGGCATGGAGCAAAAGTGTGCAAAAAAATGAGACCAAAAGGCCCATGGTGCAGTAGCGTCTGGCCGAGAAGATGGTTGAGGTGACGCCAACACAGCTAGCCACAGGAAAGAGGGCAATAACAATGGCTAGGTAGTGGAGACCTATTTTAACAGTTAAAAGATAGGCACCAAGGGATCCTAGGCCAAAAAGAAAGAGCATTAGGGCGATAAAAAATAGATCTTTGGGCAGAAGAGGTGTGCCAGGTTTTCCACTTGGCGCAATAAAAAAGCCTAGAGCAATGAAAAGAGCAAAAACAAAAGTGCCTAATGTTTTATCCCAGGCGATAAATTCCGCATTGGAGCGAATGAGGGCATGCAACTTCAATTGTTGTTCGCGAGTGACCTTATCGCCTTCGCGTACGATGATATCACCTTTTTGCACCACATAATAGACAGTGCCAATTTGGGCCCGAATATCTTCCTCTCTGCGTTTGGTTGCCTCTTGATTCAAAGTTAAGGATGCCGGAGGCAGGGCAATAGAGAAGAGGACGTTTAGTTGCTGTTTGGATGATGGATGGAGGTTACGATGTTGTCTAAGTTTAACCGAAATTTCGGCTAGCATTGTCTGTACATCGGGGATGGTCGCCATTTCTGGTCTTAAAATATCGCGTTTGGCATCCAAATCACGAATAAGTATACCAGCTCGTCCCACATTGGCTGAGCGGAAGTCACTGACCATACCCGAGGACATACGTTGCAAAATGAACGGAAAGATGTTTTTTATGAGGACATTTTGTACTTCTGGTTTGGCTAGTTCTGGCAAAATTTCATCAGCTAGGGGTGGGGTAACTTCTTCTTTAAAATTATTGAGTAGATTTTTATCTTCATCTGTTAAATTCGCTTTGTCATTATTCAAACATCTTATCAATTGAAGAAGTTTTTCCTGGAATTGCAAATATGGTGTAATAGTTAAGTCATAAATTTTGGGCATTTGAAAGATTGCTTGATCTATTCGTTCTTGTGTCGCTCTTGGATCTTCAACTAGCAATTCCTTATCAGCAATAACTTCTGTTTCAGCCACGTCACCGGCTTTATACATACGTTGGGATGTCTTAAAATTCATTCCTGAAAATAGGGAAAGCAAAAAAATACTTAAAATAAGTACAAATATTGACCACCCGCAATGATGATGTTTTTTTAAAGTTTGAAACGTCAGTACAAGATTAGACTTTCGATGTTCTTTTTTCAGCGATATCATAAGCGTTAACTATCTCTCCAACAAGGTTATGTCTCACCACATCTTTTTTGGTAAAATATTGAAAACCGAGAGCTGGAATGTTTTTTAAGATATTCATGGCGTGGATGAGACCTGAAGTGATGGTATTACCGTTGGCGGCCTGGGGGAGATCAATTTGGGTAGTATCGCCTGTAATCACCATTTTTGAGCCAAAACCCATGCGCGTTAGGAACATTTTCATCTGTTCAGGGGTTGTGTTTTGGGCTTCATCTAAAATCACATAGGAATCATTCAAGGTACGACCGCGCATAAAGGCTAGAGGCGCGATTTCTATACTGCCTAATTCGGTTAGAGCTGCCACTTTGGGTTGAGGCAACATATCATAGAGGGCATCATAGAGCGGTCGCAAATAAGGATTTATTTTTTCCAGGAGATCTCCTGGTAAAAATCCTAATTTTTCACCGGCTTCAACCGCAGGTCTGGTCAAGATGATTTTTTTGACACTGTGGGTTGTGAGCATATGCACAGCCCAAGCCACGGCCAAATAGGTTTTACCGGTTCCAGCTGGCCCCACAGCAAAGACGATTTCATGCTTTTTTAAGAGCTCCAAGTAGCTTTGCTGCCCCATATTTCTGGCATGGACAAGCTTATTGGGTGTCTGGATGACTTTGAGTTGAACTTTGGAGTCAGTTTGATTGCTTGTGCCGTGAAGATATAAGGTATAGTTGGCTGCCAGCGATTTGGGATCAATGGCCCGGCCATCCTGCAATTCATCGTAGAGTTTAAAAAATACTTTGCAGAGGGCTTGCCTAACGTTCTCTTGCTCTGTGTCAATACAGAGTTCGCTGCCACGATTGAAAATATTGGCGCCACTAGCTGCTGCTAAAAGATGCAGATGGAGATTTTGTGGTCCAAAGAGAATCTGGGCTAGCTCGGGATTATCAAAGGTCAAACGTTCCATGAATTTTGTAGCTGCATTGGGCTACCGAGGCTTAAGTCTTGGGATATTTTTAATATCTATACCATTATCGCCCGCATTTTTGCTGCGGGCTAGAGCTTTTTGTTGCTAGGGTTGATAGTGCGATAGTTTGGGGGAGTTTTAGAAAACATTTTTTCTGAATATTTCGAAGCAAGTCATCACATTTTTTGTCTATTTTCGGGCTCAAGACAGCGTAAAAGTTCAAGTAGTTGGTCATCGTGCAGTTTGATTCTGGGTGGGATTCCGTCAGAATGGTGGCGAGCAAGACTCATAATTTCAACTACGTGTTTAGCGCTAGTCCGTTTTAGCATATCACTGGCAGCATCAACTGTTGGATTTGGCACAGTGAGTTTTTTGGAACTTTCTTTTTGGGTTTCGTCCACACTTTTAAAGACGCTCTCATCGACGTAAATGGGTTGTCCTGATCTCACAGCTAGGGTTATGGCGTCTGAGGGCCTAGCTTCAAGACGGAAACCTTTTTGTTTCTGGGAAAAAACGATATAGGCTTCGAAAATACCGTCATTAAAGCTTGTGATTTCAGCATAGGAGAGCTTGGCATTGAAAGTACGCAGGCAGGCTAGGACAAGATCGTGTGTTAAGGGTTTAGGCAAAATTTCATTATTTAAAACTAGTGAAAGCGCCATGCCCTCGATTGATCCCACTGGAATGGCTAAGGTGCGGCCACGTCCGAAATATTCGCGGAGCAAAATGATGGGCAGGCGTTTTTGGTGATCAATAGTTAGAGAATCTATCTGCATCTCTACCATAGCGAACTCTTTTGTTGAGCGTGGAGACAGTGCTTGCCAAAGTCGGTGATGGTTACCTCGAGCATTTTGCCGCGATAATCTTCGTTAGCTGGCAAATTTAGATGGACGATGGTGCCATAGGGATCGCGGCCTTGCCAGCTGACAGAGCCTTCGGGCTGACGGGGGCTTTTTTCTTCAAGCAAAATGGTTGTTGTCTGACCTACACGAGCTTTAAGCCATTTTGTGGTTAAAATATCTTGGGTGTGCTGTACTTCTTCTAAGCGGCTGTGCTGTACAGCGCGATCTATTTTATCTAAGAAATTGACGGCGCGACAACCAGGTCGATCCGAATAACAGAACGAAAAGCTGGCATGATACGCGCAGTATTCCATCATGGTTAGGGTGTCTAAAAGATCTTGATCATCTTCACCTGGAAAACCAACAATGATATCTGTGGTTAGACTGATTGCAGGTAGGGTGGTTTTCAAATCATCTACAAGCTTGCTATATTCTTCGCGTGTGTAACCGCGCCCCATGCGCTTTAAAATGCGTGTTGATCCTGATTGGAGTGGTAAATGTAGACAGGGGCAGAGTTTAGGAATCTTGGCAAAAGCAGCTACATCTTCCACCCCCATATCTTTGGGATGGGGACTTGTATAGCGGATACGTTCAAGTCCTGGGAGATCGGCGATAGCATGAAGCAATTGGGCAAAGCGTGTGCCATCCCCGGCTTTATCTTGGCCATAGGCATTGACGTTTTGGCCAAGCAAGGTAAGTTCCCGTGCGCCTAAGGCTATTTTTTCCCGACATTCTTTAAGGATGGCATCTTTGGGGCGAGATTTTTGTCGCCCTCTAGTGTAAGGTACGATGCAGTAAGTGCAAAAATTATCGCAGCCCTGCATGATATTGACGTAGGCTGTGGGACCTATTTTGGTTGCTTTGCCTGGCTCGCGTTCTAAGTATGTGCTAGTAAAGTCCAGAAGCGATAAGCGCTGGCTGGGATTTTCCAGTAACTGCTCAATGGTTTTGGGGAGCATGGCTAGAGCATCTGGCCCAGCCACAAGTCGGACTTGGTTTGTATAATGAAAGAGTTTTTCACCTAGCTGTTGGGCCACACAACCAAGCACACCCACCAAAGTTTTGGGATTGGCCAACGTCAATTGTTTAATGCGATAAATGGTATTAATAACTTTTTGCTCGGGTTTTTCGCGTACCGAGCAGGTGTTAATACAGATCACATCGGCTTCGGCGAGCGGTGCTTGGCTGAAGTTGTGCGCTTCGAGCGCCTGACCAAGCCAGATGGAATCGTTGACGTTCATCTGGCAGCCGAAAGTGAGAATATGGTAGGTTGGCATGGTTGGAAGCGGGTTAGGTTTTAAATTAAAAGATTTCTTATACATGAATTGAAAAAATTTTTCAATAGTAGTAAAAAGAAGCCTAAATCAAGATAGTTTCAGTTATAAGCAAAGAAATTCTGCAAAAATTTTTCAGATTTGAGATGTAAAAGATTGATAATAAAAATTAATATTTTTTTGAACCAAAAAAATGGTTTCTTTCAATCCGGATAAAAATTTAAGATTAGCTTGCAATAAAAATATTCGTTAAAACAAAACTTGTAGTCAATCTTTTGACACAATAATATTTATTATATTATCTGGATAAATTTTATTTTTAAAAATTTTTTACAACCGTTAAATTTTAACTAATAATATTAGCTAGATTCGGAATATATATACATTGCACGGTATTATTTTTTTTAACAATATAAAAAATATTTTATTTGAAAAATACAAAACAATAATGTTTGGACGTATAAATAAGCAATATTATTTTTTTGGAATAGATATTATTGATTTTACGGCTTAAGCGATATGGCTTGCATAGGATTTTGTTTGATTTTTCTGCAGTTTTTATCTTTCAATATTTTATTATAAAATTTTTAAAAGTTGTTTTATAAATACTTTTTTCTTATGGATTTATTTTGTTTGTCTTATACAACTTTGTTTAATTCTTATATTCTATATACAAGTAATATTTTTAAAAAATATTTTGATCTGCTATTTTAATCGCTTTCTTTTATCTGCAAATGAGGTAAATGTCTTTCGTTTTCCTAAGCGCTTAGCCCGAGTTAATTTCATGTGTTTTTAGTCTTTTGGTTTTAGACTTTTTCTTTCGTTTGCCCCTTGACAATTGTTAGATAAACCTAATCTTTTAAGTTGCTGCCTAGTGTCTAGAGATTAGTCTGTACATCGGGCGAATTTTAAAATTTTAAGGCTTTATTAGGATAAAATTTATGACAACTACAGATCAGACCAATGAAGATGTTAGATTGATTGAAGTCGAAGATCGCCCAGAATTTGATCTTTTTGGCTTCATGGAAATGAGCCATGAAAATCGGATTGGCGGTGCAGTGCTTGAGCGACTGCAAGCTTATTGGGCTGAATGGAGCAAGATTTTGCAAGCGTATCTCATTGAGACCGACAAAATCTCTTATTTGGCCATTTGGTTGCCTAAAAGCGTTGAAGAAACGGTTGATCAGCGTTGGAAAGCTTCCGAATCTGACGGCTTTTTGCTCAATTCTTTGGCCCAATATCTTTGTATGTCGCTTGTGCAAATGGCTTTGCCAGAAGTTGATGAATCAAGTTGTGCTCCTTCACCAAGACCAACCCCTATTTTGCGGGAAAGTTTAGAAAAGCTCGGGGTACCGTATAAAAGTCCCACCTCGTCATTGCTTTCCCTGCAGTATGCTCTTGTTACCCACTATCCCTACCGTGGCGGGTGTGAAATTTGTCATTTGCAAGATCACTGTCCTAAAGGTCAGGGCCGGGCTGAAGATGCAAGTATTGTTTTACCTGGCTATGATCAGGGCTAAGATAGATTTTTGGGACGTGGGCCATGGAGCAAAGTAGTTTGTGCGATGATCTTGGGAGGAAGGTGCGCTATTTGCGTGTGTCGATCACAGATCGATGTAATTTGCGCTGCCTCTATTGCCAGAGCAATCGTTTAAGTCGCTATATACCGCATGACGACATTTTGAAGTATGAGGAAATTTTGCGACTTTTGCATATTTTGGTCCCACTCGGTGTGGAAAAAGTCCGTTTGACTGGTGGTGAGCCTTTGGCCCGCAAGGGTTGTGGGGAATTTTTGGGCCGGTTGCGGGAGCATTTTCCAAATCTTGATCTGCGCTTAACGACCAATGGCACCATGTTGTCTGGATCTTTGCAAGATCTTGTTCAATGCAAGATCAATGCGGTGAATATTTCTTTGGACACCTTTGATCCTGAAACTTTTACTAAAGTTACCGGTCGCGATATGCTGCCACGGGTTCTAAGTACCATTGACGCCTTGGTTGATGCTGGGATCAAGGTTAAGATTAATGCCGTACTTATGCCTGGCATAACCCAAGCTTCTTTGGAGCAATTTATTCATTTGGCCCAAGACCTAGACATTGATGTGCGCTTTATTGAATTTATGCCCATGGGCCAAGATACCATCTGGTCCAAGGATGCTTTTTGTCCTTGGTCTGAGATCTTAGCGCTAGTTACCAAAAACTATGAGTTGATCCCAGAGAAAAATGTTGATTTGACCGCAGGGCCAGCCCAAATGTTTAAGTTTAAGGGGGCTCCTGGACGATTGGGCTTTATTTCGCCTATAACCAATCATTTTTGTTATACCTGTAATCGTTTGCGCCTCACAAGTGATGGTTCCTTACGGCTCTGTTTATACGATGATCATGAATACCCCGTGCGACCGCTTTTGCGCGACGCGTATGTGACAGATGAGCAAATAGCAGCCAAGATTTTGGAAGTTTTGCGTAAAAAAACTTTAGGTGTCGGGTTATTGGAAAGGCGTGGGCAAAATAAGCCTGTGGCCGTAAGAAATATGTCGGGTATTGGGGGCTAGAATGATTGGCTATCTGGAAGGGCGTGTTGCAGGATTATCCGGCAATAAGTGCTTGATTATAACTAGTGGCGGAGTGGGCTATCGAGTTGCTTTACCGGCCCAGACTTTGCAAGCTTTGCCTGACAGTGGGCAAAATTTGGCTGTCTACACCAAGATGATGGTGCGCGAAGATGCTATTGATCTTTATGGCTTTGCCACTGAAGAAGAAATGCAGACCTTTGCTAAGCTTGTGACCATTTCTAAGGTCGGAGCCAAAACAGCCCTAGCAATCTTGTCACTATTTAGGCCAGATGACTTGCGGCGCATGGTTAGCAGCGATGATGCCTCTGAACTTGTACGCGTGCCAGGTATAGGCAAAAAGACTGCCCAACATATTTTTTTGGAGCTTAAAGATAAACTTGGCACTTTAAATCCAGACGGAGCTCTTGATGTAAGTCCAATGGGGCAGACTATGAACAATGTTCTGGATGGCTTAGCTGGCTTGGGCTATGCGGAAAAAGAGAGTTTGCCAGTTGTGCGCGAAATTTTAAAGAATGATCCCAATTTGAGCATTGCCGAGACATTGCGGCTAGCTTTAAAGAAGTTAGCCGGATCCAAGTAGTGATTGGACAATTTTTAGTTAATTTTCATTTGTTTTAAGCAGACGTTTTGAACTTTCGGTTCATTTTTGCATCAAGGATCAAGTATGGAACAAGCGCCTAGTGTCAAGGATCTCGCTAAAGATGGGGAGCAGGAAGTATTGAGTTATGAGAGTAGCCAAGAGGAATTGGACTCTTTGGCGGACAGTGCCTTGGCTTCTCAAGATCAAGATGAGTATGTGCGGCCTAAGCGTTTGGATGATTTTATAGGTCAGCCTCTTTTACGGGCCAATTTGCGTATTTTCATTGATGCAGCCAAAAAACAGCGTCGCTCTTTGGATCATACTCTTTTTTATGGTAACCCAGGTCTAGGTAAAACAACATTAGCTCGCATCATTGCCCATGAGATGGATGCGCAGCTTGTGACCACATCAGGCCCTGTTCTAGAACGCAGTGGGGATTTAGCGGCTATTTTAACTAAGCTTGAGCCCAATGATATTTTGTTTGTGGATGAAATTCACCGTATGCCCATTGCAGTCGAAGAGATCCTTTATCCGGCCATGGAAGACTTCCATTTGGATATTGTCTGTGGCCAGGGACCAGCTGCCAGAACAGTAACAGTTGATCTGGTACCGTTTACTTTGGTTGGCGCTACTACCAGAATGGGCTTGATTTCTTCGCCTCTGCGTGGTCGTTTCGGGATCCTGCAGCATTTAGAGTTTTACAGTCCAGAAGAATTGGCCCAGATCGTTCTGCGTACAGCTAGGATTTGCAATGTGCAGATAACCAAACCTGCAGCCCTTGAGATTGGTCGCAGATCACGCGGAACACCTAGAATTGCCAATCGTTTTTTGCGGCGCGTAGCCGATTTTGCCCTGGTGGAAGGTAGCGTCGAGGTCACATTAGATATTACAGTTTCGGCTCTGGCCGCCATGGGTGTGGATGAAATGGGCTTAGATCTTATGGATCGCAAGATTTTAAAGGTTTTGCTCCTAAATTATAATGGCGGACCTGTTGGCTTAAAGACCTTAGCTGCGGCTAGTTCTGAAGATGTACGCACCATTGAGGAGATTTATGAGCCCTATTTGATTCATAGTGGCTTCTTAAAGCGTACGCCTAGAGGACGTATGGCTACTGAGAAAGCGCATGAGCATTTGGCCAAGCTTATTTCTTCAAATTAGCTATTGTTGCCTAAAACTAGCGCCTTGTTTTTGGCGCGATTGTGCTGAAATAGCCCAGATCTACGCACATATTGAGGCTAAACAGATAATTTTAAAAATATAGAGCTAAAGCCCCAAGGCTATGGCCCATGACTAAAGGCATGAGGCCAAAGGCAAAGGGATGCAACTAGAGCCTAGCCACTAAGACTAAAGAGATGAGACTAAAGTCCAAAGGCTAGCCTTTAAGACAAAAGGCTGCGACTTAAGACTTAGAGCCCAAAGGCTAAGCCAAAAGCAAAGAAGCCTAATCTTTGTCTTGCCAAAGATCCTTTAGTCCATATTCTGCAGGCTAGAAAAGAATTTTTTAAAATTTCTTGACATCTGCTCCCAAAAAGAGCATAGTCGCAAACCGCGCTTAAGGGATTAGACGCGAAACAATTTTGCTAGATCTATTAGAATTTGCGCCTAGCGTAAAGATTCGTGGAACTTTACCCAAGTTAAAAAATTCTTGACTAGTGTATGTAAGTAGCGTAGAGTCGATTTTTGTGCTTTGATTTTCAACACATGGTTTAAGATTAGCATTTGAAGTGATTTTTTTTGACAAAAGGTTTCGGAAGAAGTTTTGACAAATAGATCTTCAAATTTCAGTCTTGACAAATATCTTTAAAGAGCCTATTTTTCATTGGTCCTTGATTGAAAATCAATCTTAATTTTGCCAAGCGAGACTAATAAAGTTAAGTATCAAACTAGTAAGACAGTGTTTCGATCTTAAAAAATAATCTTCTTGACAGAAATTAAAAGTTTTAATAAAGTTAGTTTACTTAAAAATTGTATTTCTTGGTTAAGAATTTGCTTCTGGATCACCTAAACGACTTTTTAGTATCTTGGAAATCTTTTTCTTGACAATTGAAACGCTTTTAAGTATCTTAACAAAACGATTTGCGAAGTTTTCGGATCTTTTTCGCAAAGAAAGTAAAAAGTTCTTTGAAAAAAAATCCTTGACAATCTTAACTCGAAATCGTATATTAAATAGACGCGCTTTGTTTTGAGTGCGAAAATTTGTTCTTTGACAAGTGAATAGCGAGTGGAAATAGAGCTTTGAGCTTTTTCGATTTCTGTATTTTTACAGGGATCTAGCACAGATATTGAACTGGAGAGTTTGATTCTGG
>JAFSZE010000054.1 GCA_017455745.1 Desulfovibrionaceae bacterium
CTACCGAGTTATACTTTACATCAAGACGGCCCTTATCGAAAAATAGGTCGGCCTTGATGATCTTAATATTTTGCGCCCAGTCTTTTATTGCGTAAACAATTGAGTCATATTTTTTATGTAGCACTACGCTTTTTTCATGGACCCAGAAGCCGTCTTTGTTTGGGAATTTAACCGGCCTACCCACTTGGTTAGTATAAATGAATTTTCTTATGTCGGTTCTTTCCCGCAAATAGCCCTCATTTTCTATAAAGCGGTCTAACATATCGCTATCGACTTTTGGAGGGGAGTAGTTGCTATAATCGTAAAGCGGAACTGCCATATTAATGCCCCCCCTTGCCTATAGGTATTCATTAAGTTCTTTTAAAGCCGATATTGGCGCCACAAAAGTTTTTAATCGGGCTCGATGATGTTGCGTTGTTTGGCATAGCTCGAAAAATTCGACTTCCCCAGGCTTCACGTCGGCATAACGGACAATGATGCCATTTGCTTCTGTTTGTTCTGACTCTAGCAGAACAAATTGCCCGTTGCCGGGGAAAAGGTCTTTTTTGTGTTTACATACTAGCCATTCGGCAGAAAAAGTTTCACCAAATTTACAAATTCCGCAAAGCTCGGGAAAAAGATCTTTTAAGTCGCTTTCTGGGAAAGTTAATGTCATGCACGCCCCCTAAAATTTTGATTAATGTTTTAGTTGATGTTTGCTATTAACCACGCAAAAGTTAATAGCAAGCATCTTTAAAACGTTAATCGATCAAGCAACTTGGAATGGTGGCGCCTATTAGGCGGTAATTTTCTCGGAAAAAATCCTTTTGGATTGGGCTTAGGTTTTTTGTTTTAAAACCTAGTTCGAAAAGAACAATGTTGGTTTCACCGTCTAAGTATTCTACACTAAAAAGCCTTTTTTCAAACCAGCAACATTTCCCGTTACGCCTAGATCGAAGTCTTATATATCGCGGGGACTCTTTTTCAATGTAAAGTGTTGATAAAGCGAAGCCTTTCTCTGGGCTTATTAAAAGCCAAGAGCCCTTTAAAACGGCATCTTCAAAATATATTCGCGAGATATCTGCCAATGTTTGCATAAGTTCTCTCCCAAAAAGCAAGAGGCCCCCGGTAAAATACCGAGAGCCTCTCTTTTTTGAAGGCATCCGCGCCGCGCCAAGCCTTGATCCTTGCCGCGCCTAGCCATGCCTAGCCCCGCCTAGCCATGCCTCGCCACGATCCATGATATAGCTTTACTATTTACTTACTATATAGTCCTGGTCACCTTTTTCTAGTTGCTCAATAATGTACAATGCCTTTTCAATTTTATAATCAAAAATTTTATCAAGGTTAATGTTATTAAGGGCAACAACCTTTGTTTTTAGGCTCTTTAGACCTTCTACTAAAGGTTCAAGACTAACGTCTTCGTCCTCATTTGATTCATAAAGTTTTTGATAAACTGTATATAACTCGATCAAAAAATGATCTACATAAGACTTTAGCAGAAAAAATTCTTTTGTACTAATGTTTGGAAATAATGGCAAATTTAGCTCTTCAGGGGTTAGCAAGTCTAAGTCTAACTCGTCGCTTTCCCTAGAAAACGAAACGAAGCTATGTATCATTTCTAAGCCAATAATTGGCTCAAATCCATTTGGGGCAAACTCGACGCCTTCAAATTGCTTAATATAATCTTTGAACTCTGCAATTTTTCCGGCTAAATATTCGCTATCAAAAACGTCGCTATTTACAAACCTTTCCTTGACGTTTTGGTTTTCAACAACCAAAACGTCAATCTTTTCTAAGATTTTGTACAGATCCGCGCTAAAAAACATATACGAGATTAAATCAACGCGTAAATCTTCTAAAACTGTATGAATATTGGAGAGATAAAAACTGAAGTTGTCAGATTGAATTTTTGATAGTTTGTTTTCGATGTTATCTAAAGTTTTGTAAATGATGGTTGTTATATCCATAAAGCACTCCTTTTCTGCCTTGCCCCGCCTTGCCTTGCCAAGCCTTGCCCAGCC
>JAFSZE010000006.1 GCA_017455745.1 Desulfovibrionaceae bacterium
AATATTTTACGGAAAAGTAAAGTTGTGGATCTTTCGATCCTATACTATAGAGGCGATGTGGATACGCCTGTAAGAATAAGAATTGCATAAATTACACTTCTTATGAAGCCACACCCCTTTATGGGGTGCGGTAGTTCACCTTAGTCCTCGATTGGGAGTCCTTGGGATCTGCGTCTAGCCTCTAAATTGGTTAAAACCTCGACCGGAATCGCTAAATTGCCGCGTCCGCAGCCAAGATTTACGCCAGGCTTACGTTCACCATGATAGTCGCTGCCGCCACTAACACCTAAATTAAATTTTTTGGCCCAAGCCAAGGCTTGACTAATTGCAGCCTCGGAATGTTCTGTGTGCCAAACCTCAATGGCATCAAGACCTAAATCTATTA
Source organism: Desulfovibrionaceae bacterium (assembly GCA_017455745.1). GTDB lineage: Bacteria > Desulfobacterota > Desulfovibrionia > Desulfovibrionales > Desulfovibrionaceae > Desulfovibrio. The sequence goes on from JAFSZE010000006.1 coordinate 386, forward strand.
GGCGCTTAAGCATTTGTTCCATCCAGGCTAGAGGGTAGTGATGGAGAAGGGGATGAGCTAGGCAGACAGTGGCCTGAACTTCGGTTAAGGCTTTGACTGCTTCCTCGGGTTTGAAAACAGCTTTGGGTATATAGGCTTTGCAGCCTGCACCTAAATATTCAGTAAAAGCTGTTTTAGAATCTGGTACGTAGCCTCTTTTGACCAGAGCTTGGGCTATGTGTGGGCGTCCAACTGAACCTAATCCAGCGCAAGCTCTGACCTCCTCTATGGTAAGAGGCAAACCGATCTGGTTTAGCCGCTCAACAATTTTAGCATTGCGCTCATCACGCCTTTGTCTAAGTTGGGCCAGTTTTTCTTCAAGGTGTGGGCATTGCTTGGGAATCCATAACCCTAAAATATGCAATTCTCCTAGTTCGGATCTAGTCGATAGTTCGCAGCCACGGATAAATTTGATGTTAAGCTCTTTGGCTTTAGCTTGAGCTAGATCAAGACCTAGACAAGTGTCATGATCGGTTAGGGCCAATGCTTCTAACCCGATTTCTTTAGCCAGGGTGATTAATTCTTCAGGTGTCTTGGTTCCATCAGAAAAGGTGCTGTGGGTGTGAAGATCAATGTTTTTTGACACTTGTGGCTCCTATTTTTAGGCATCCAAAAATTCTTATTTTAGTGTTAAGTTGGCGTTGGCTGAAATTTTGCACCAAGCTTAGGTTGCTACCAAGAGATGTTTTCGCTAGAGTTTATTGCGGATTGAGGCTTGAGTTTTTTTGTCCATTGAGGTTAGCGCTTTTTTGGGGCCAAAACCTCCATCTTTTAGGATTTTTTCGTTTTTAGTCGTGTACTTTGGCTATTAGGATCATAAGGCTTTTTTGCACAATTTTTTCCTATGAATATTCAAGAAATTTTGCATATTTTGGCTTGTCCCAAGTGTCATGGTGATTTGACAGTAGAGGGAAATCTAGACGCGCCAGTGGGCCTTTATTGCAGTCAGTGCCGAGTTGTCTATCCCATCAAGGACGATATCCCTGTCATGCTCATCGATGAAGCCATTCCCAAAGAGCAGTTTGATCTGGGCTCTGCTAATACTTAACGGTAAAGCCTGCTGCGAAATTTTGCCAACCAATTTGTGACTATAAGTGTCCGTAAAATATTTTTTTGCGCCTGTTGAATAAGGTTTTTGCATGCGTATACTTATTGCATCTGATCTTCATGGGTCCCTGTCAAGTCTGCATTTTCTGGTTGATAAAGCCAGAGAGCTTACGCCAGACATGATTGTCCTTTTAGGAGACTTAGTCTATCACGGTCCTAGAAATCGCCTCCCCGATGGCTATGATACAAGATCTATTTTGCGTGATTTTGAAACGCTAAAAAGCGTACCTTCGACGCTTATAGCCGTTAAGGGAAATTGCGACGCGGAAGTGGATCTAGATCACTTACCTTTTCCTGTCACCGAAAACGCTTGGATCTATGCAGATAATTTAAAAATTTTTGCTAGCCACGGGCATCATTTGCCAGAAGTTCCCCCAATTCCCTATAGCATTCCGGACGGGGCTGTGCTTTTGCGTGGTCACACGCATATTCCGCGTGGCGAAACATTGCATGATTTTCACTTTTGGAATCCAGGCTCACTTTCCTTGCCCAAGGGCGGTTCAAAGCGCTCTTATGGCTGGTATGAGAATGGCACATTTTCTGTTTTCACCACTGATGGCCAAGAAGTTTTACGCCACACACCGTCAATCTAAGCTTTTGGCTGATGCCCAATGTCAGAACAAGCTCTGTTTGCTCTACAATCTAATCTTAAGCTCATCTTAGCTTCGGCTTCGCCAAGACGGAAGCAGTTTTTAGATGAGTGGGGCATAACCTATCAAATTTGTCGCCCGCAACTTATTGAACCGAAACCAGAAGCCTTTGAATCCCCTACATCTTATACTGAGCGTTTGGCTAAACTCAAAGGTTCTGTCTCGTATGCTAGCTTGGATCCCGAGGGCAAAAAATCTACGCTTTTGATTTCAGCAGATACGGTTGTGGCCTTTAACAATGAGATTTTGGGCAAGCCAGTAGATGCGGCCCATGCTCTTTCCATGCTTAAAACCTTGGCGGGCAAAAAGCATGAAGTCACAACATCTGTCTACTGCATTTTTCCGGATGGGTCTGACTTAAGTTTTAGTGAGACAAGCTTAGTCTTTTTTCATCAATTTCCGGAAGAAATTTTGCAAAGCTATGTGGTCACGGGCGAGCCTTTAGATAAAGCCGGAGCTTATGCTATTCAGGGCATGGGTGCTTTTTTGATTGAAAAGATTGAAGGTTCTTGGTCAACGGTTGTCGGGCTGCCAGTCTGTCGTCTAGCCCAAGAACTTTTGTCTCGAGGTCTTTTGCTAGCCAAACAACCTTTGTATTAAATTGCGACGCAATTATTGTTTAAGCCACTCTTAGCGCAAGAGTGGCTTTTTTTATCAAATGCGCCGTAAAACCCCGCCCTTTAGGGCTGGGGATATAAGGCGCGTCCGGCGGTAGCCGGACATTTGTTTTTCCTTGTGTTCGACAAATCAATATCGTATAATACAAACATGAAGTCGGTAAAATATCAT
>JAFSZE010000055.1 GCA_017455745.1 Desulfovibrionaceae bacterium
AATCTATTTTTGCGCCCAAAAAACGGCAAAAACGCAGTTTTACACACATTTTATTGAATTTTTCTCAAAATTTCTAGAAAATTGTTGAATTTCATGATTTTCAGCGTTCCAAAATCCGACTTTTTTTGGATCGACTAAATAGCAAAAGCTTCATGTTTTGGGCATGGAGCTTTTGCCAATCTTACGCTGCATTGTTTTAGACGCGCAAATACGTGTAGCGCATGGCATTCACTGCCTCGTCATTTTTTGTCTTGAGTTGATCTTTCGCTTCTGTGGAAACCAAAAGAAAATCTTTATGCATTCCGCGCCAGCGTTCAAGACTGTCCATGAATTTTCCAAGACAATCGCAAAAACTCTCGAAATCATAGGCATCATTTTTAGTGATACGCTCGAGAAGGAGGTATTCTTCAGTCTGCGAATTCAAGGCAAAAACAGTGGCTTTCAGGTTAAAAAGCGTCATATTGTTTTCAAGGAGGACTTTGGCAAACGCATCGTTGCCATCAGCTGGAAATAAGCCAATAACTCCCATAAGGATAAAAATTTCGCCTGCTTCCCGAATCACAACAGCCACATCATCGATTTCCAAATGGATCTCGTCTTGTTTAATTTCAAGTTCAGATATCTCGAACTTTGCACTAAGACCTTCGGCTATCGTCTTTATGTTCATAAATGTATGTGGGTCTCCTCATATATTTATAAAAAATTGAAAATCAAATCTCTTGCGTGGTGCCCTGTGTTCTAATTTGGAAAGCTTAGCTTTACTGTTCAATCTTCATGGGAGTGCTTGAAATATTACCATTAACATCAACTGTTGTGCTCCAGCTGAATTTAAAAGGCAGTTCTGCTGGACTTTTGTACTGAATTGTAATGTCTCCGTTCTGCTCGTTCTTCGAGAGTGTGAAATCAACTACAGAATGTTCATTGCTCGCGACATTGAGAGAGGGTATACCTCCACGCAGGTTGGCAAGACCTGTCTGCGAAAGCATCAAAAGCACGCTATTGGCCTGATCGATGTGTACCGCGCCGCACATGGCAATTACCTTCTCACCGACAAGTGCTACATTCTTTTTGCATTGTGGTTTGCCATTTGTATAAAATTTTTCTTCATTGGGGAAGTTAAAGCCAAACCCCCATCGATCAGTAGAAGTATCCACCAGCTGCTTCTTGGGACTGTCCCTAAAATTGTAACCAGCAGGACGGTAGAGATCGCCCTTGATCGCGTCAATACCAACAGATGTTGTGCCATCAATTTTGCTAAGTGGAACTGAACCAGTACAAAGATATTTTGGCGGCGGAGGTAATGTGCCGTCACGCAGGCGCTGCACGCATTCTTCAAAGGGTAAACCCGTGTTTTGCATGGTAAGCTCGGCTATTTCAGAAACATCCGTAAATGTTCCGCCTTCGTCTTCATCCAGCCGCAATTGGTGTCCGATATCATCAAAATAGGTTTTTAAGGTTTTGTAGTTGTAGTCACCCTTGTCTGGTATTTCGGCAAAAAACTCATTGATGATGTTCTTGGCCGTGAGTTTCCCCGTGTTAAACATCTCTTCGGCTCGTTCGAAGTTCTTCAAGAGACGGCCAATGAGCATCCCCCTTTCATTTATACCAAGCCAGGTTTGCGATCCATCTCCTTTATTTTTTTCGTGTGCCTGTTGTGCGTTCTTCGCGGGCTCGGTAAAGGCGTTCATGGCAGTATAAATTATGCTACGTTTCTCTTTAGGGATGTTGGCAAGCGTTGAAGTAACAGATTCTCCAAAAGCACGCCCAAAGAAATTTATAGCTTGGTTGTTCTTCATGCCGAAGAGCTTTTCCATGTTGGTTTCCGCCAGGTTCGCTTTGGGATTGATCGAAAGTTCCTCAAAAGCGAATTTCTCCAGTCCGAGCCGATTTTCCTCTTTGACGAAAGTAGAATCGAAGTTGAGCTTGCTGTAGGTATCGGCAGGAGCGTAGTTGCGATCAGCGCTAGACTGTTCATATACAGGCTGCATGGTCTCCCTGATATCCTTATGCCATTCGGCAAAAGCAGTTATGAGACGCAGGCCATTTTTAAAATTGGCAGCCGATTCCAGAAAACGGCCACCATAACCCATAAGCCTGTTCGCATTGGAGCCTGGTGTTGAAAGCTCGGTTATGGCATCGATCTCGTTCATACCGGTGGCCTCACACAGGAAGTGTGCCGCCCGAGCGAGCTTGGGCAACTCTGACTCTTTCCAGCCAGTTTCCATGGCATACGTTTTTGAGTCGGCCAGCTTAAAGACTCTGAGCTTTGCCGATCCCTCCTGATCTATCGCCGTCTTTACCGCGAGAATGCGTCTGGCGGTTAAGGGCTTGCCCTTGTCATAGTCCGTAAGATTCATTGCGTCGAGGACTTTTTTGGGAATATGGTTCTCGCCCCCGAACATCTCGGCAATGGCATTTTTGAACAGCGTTCTCGCCATGTTGTTTGCTTCCTGAATATCATGCGGACGCGTTCCCCAGCGGCCGACCTTGTCATCGTTGTTGGCCTTAATTGTGCGATCGCCAAGATCGGTCGTGCCGCTCAGCTGTGCAATGGAAGTTTTACCCTTGCTGCCCTTAGTCGCTATTTCGTGATTTGCAAAATCGATGAAGTTTTTGAATTGCGCGTTGTATCCATTGACATCCAATGACATTTTTTTGTCCTCCATCTGCCAAAAGGAAAAGTGCTACACCTTAGAAACTATCACAATATATACAAAAGTATATCAAAATGATGCTCAAAATTATGTATTGCTACATAGTTTCACAATTAATTGATAAATCAATAATTGTGTTTATGGATCATTGTGTACGCGTTTATCGAGAAAAAATCAAAATAAACGTAATTTAACAATTTACTTCCACTGGCCTTGGTGCTAGACC
>JAFSZE010000056.1 GCA_017455745.1 Desulfovibrionaceae bacterium
TGGCCTTTCCGTTCATGAGAAATCCAGATCATAAAACCGATCAAATCTGTACCGTATAGTTCAGAATTTTGACCAAAAACTACGATCTTTGCTGTTTGGGGTGAAAGGGAACGGCTAGCTGTGACAACTTCTTGCCAAAGACTAGCACTTTTGGGATTGGCGAAATCGATGAGCACAATGATTTCATGAGCTGATTGTGGTGTACCAAAAACAACGGGGTACATCTCTTCACGCCAATGGCGTCTGTGCGCAGCTTCGCCTTGAATCGACTGGGCACGTCCCCCCATAATCTGCACAATGGCCCGACCATCATTAGATAGATGTTTAGAGCTCGGCAGTTTATCCTGGCGCCAAGGGTTAAAGGCATCTGCACCCCGCACAGCGTCAGTTGTAACCATTGCGTCCGGCTCATCAACCGGACCTGATTGGCCGCCTGCACAACCAACCAAAAACAACGCCAAACAACAAATAAGAATTTTTTGCATACGGAAAAACTCCATCAGCTAATCTTATGTCAGGAAATTGTTTTAACAAATTAACGCTAAGGGTAAGTGGATGGGAAAAAAGCTGCTTTTACTATGATCTCCATGATTTTACAGCGAATTTTACGGCTAAAACCATCCTAACATCACAGGATATCCCTAGCATCTATGTTTCACATAAATTTCCTTAAAACTACATCCTCTTTAGGGGATATAATATCAAGCAAAAACATATAAGCTCAAAAAACATGAATATCTGACCAAAGAATTTAAAAACAAAATCTAAACAATCTACAGTTTATTAATGAATGCATAAGCCAACTAAATAAGCAAAATATGCTATCGTATACAGTAAATTTGGTCAAAAATTGATCTTAAAATCAATATTTGGCGATCTTACATACAATATTTGACATAGATATGTTCAACTAGCTGTGATTTGCAAGAAATTTTAGTGGATATATAGAAAAAATATTCTCTAAAATTCCACCAGATAACATCCAAACAAAGAAATATGCTAAACAATATTTAGTCTATATTTTTTAAAGTTTGTTCTTTAAAGTAAAAACTGAGCTATTCTAGTCTAATTTACAAAAAATTAATATCCAAAAAACCTAATAATTATTGATAGTAGCACCTAATTTCAAAGAAATTTCGCACGTATCCATGACTAAGTCAATGGCATGGCTGCAAGACGTAAATGTTCCAACCAAATATCAACAATAGCTGCATATTCAGCCGTCCCCTTAAGCACAGGCAAACAGATATGCCCCTGCTCTTCAAGGCAAGAACGCCAGGAAGAATTGTTCGTACCGGCCATATCATTGAGCGTGTGACGTCCAACCGTAGATAAAAAAGGCATGAGCCAAACGCGCTCGGATGTTAAATTTGGTAAAAGAAAATCCAAATCAATCATCCCCGACATGGTGCCAACATGAACATGGTTATCCAAAGCTTGCACCTGCTTATGAAGCTCAGCATACATCTGCGCAGCAGGATGCTTGGAACCATGCCCCATAAAAATAACATCTTCATCTGCTAAGCGTTCAGGTGGCAAATGCTTAAGTAGAGACTCAGCCACCTTGCTAATGTCACTAGCGTCAGCTAGGAGTGGTTGGCCCACATAGACGCTAAGATTTTTTTTATCTACAACACTAGCAATGGCTTTGAGCATCTCCTCATGCTCAACACCGGCAATAGTTTGCAACGGCTGAATGACCACATGCTCAAAATGCTCAAACCACAAACGCTCTAATGCTTTGATGACCGAGTCAGATTTAAGTCCACTTTTGGCCAGACGAGTCCTAATCGCAGGCGAACTATAGGCCCAACGAACCGAAAACCCAGGAAAAGAGGCCCGTACGCGTTCATCAATGCTGACTAAAACACGCCGCCCCTGCGAGGTAACCGCGCCATAGGCTACAAGAAGAATGCCTTTCCGCATGTATGTGGATTATTCCTTAAAAAATTTTTAGTGCTAACAAACTTGGATTCCAAAGCTCAAACATATCGTGGCTCAATGCTTTAGCCCGCATTTTGCATAGGCCACAAGTGCTTGATGCTTTAGCAAACACTGTCCACTCTTGAGCATGAATTCTACTCTGCCGTTAATCCCATTAACTTCAACTTTAATCTAAAATGGAGCCAGCGTTTTTTGGAAACGCTGTAAAATTGATGAAAGCGCACTTCTGGAAATTTTCGCAAGCAACGTTAAGCGTATATTTTGGCTTAATCCTAGGTCTTATCTTAGCTCTACTCCTAGCTAATGATGCCATGGCTAGGCCGCGCAACATGAATGACTTAAAAAAAATCTCTGAGAATCTGCTCTCCACTGACCTTAAATACGGCTCTATTCCGTCAATCATCAATCCAAGCTATATAACAGTACAGGAAGCAGATTTAAGCATCGACCGCAACGAAGTTGTCTTTATTGTTATGATGCGTGATGGGGTGCATATCTATCCCCAAAAAATTATGGTTTGGCACCAGGTCGTCAATGAATTGATCGACGACTACAACTATATTGTCACCTATTGCCCCACAACCGGTACACTTGTCGCTTTCGATGCCTCCATGAAGGGTTTAAACCTAATCTTTGATCCGGAAGGTCGCTTATATGAAGGCAATATGGTCTTGATAGATCGCAATTCTGGTAGTCTCTGGCTGCAGGAATTGGGTATGGCCTTTGAAGGACCTTTGACTGGCCGAGGACTGCCTACACTACGAGTCTTTTGGACCACATGGGGCTATGCCAAACACGTTTTTCCCAAAGCTAAAGTCTTAAATCCGCCTAATAGCCGCAAAGCCTATGGCCGCGACCCCTACGGCAGCTACCTGAAAAAAAATACTTATTACGACAACGATGTAACCGTCTACCCCATTACCCATCTCGACCGCAGACTGCATAAAAAAACGCCCATGCTTTGCCTTGAACTCCAAGGCAATTTATTAGGCATCGATATCAATTATGTCAAAAAGAAGGGTGCGGTCAATTTCTTCTTGGGCCCTCTGGCTTTGGTAGCCATGCACGATACAGATCTAGACGTGGTACGCGTTTTTGATCGAAAAATTTGGTCTGAACCGTTCCTTTTTACACGCCACAACAATCAGCTGATCGACATCCACACAAAAAGCGTTTGGAATCCGGCCAAAGTTATTGCTATCGATGGCCCTATGACCGGCTCGAAACTAAAAGAGTTTTTTGGTCACTACTCCATGTGGATGGCTTGGTCGAGTATTAACCCTGAAACCAAAGTCATCCCTGGTGATGGCGAGGTCTCCGAGGAGCTACTCTCCCAAACCCCCATCGGCGATAATGTGCAGCCAGAAAATACCCCCCAAGCCCCCAAAGATCAAAAGTAAGCGACACGACAAAAATTTGATTTTAGATGGATTGTACTTAAAAATATCGCATTTTTATTTCACAGAAAATTCCCTCGCCAATATCTGGTGAGGGAATTTAATTAGATATAGCTTGAAATATTTAAAATTGTACAGCCAATCATAACATCTATAAAATATTGACTAAATTTTTTTCATGCTATCACTAAATTTTTTTCACACTATCATTGATCTTTTGATCAACTACATGAAAAATGCTATTAAATTAAATTTATCCATTAAGAAAAA
>JAFSZE010000057.1 GCA_017455745.1 Desulfovibrionaceae bacterium
AATATCGGATTTGTTTGCGTTTCCGTCACTGAATGTTTACGCTATTTTTTTATTTAATAAGTGTTTAAAATAGGTTGAATTTTTTTAAAATCATGGTGTATTTGTTGTAAATTGCAGATTATAGGTTAGATGCTGGGTATTGAAAAATTAAAATATAGAATATGTAATTATTAATTCAAGGCATTGTACTTTATACTAAATGTTGAAGAAAATAAAATACCTGTGGGCAAGATAAAGAAGCTTCTATATAGCTGTGTTTCAAAAATCTATAATCAGTATAATAGAAGCAATTATTAATGACTAATAAGTAGATGCTTATTGTCTAGTTAGATTTCTTTCTATTTCCTTAACTTTAGCATCATAGAGTCTGACTAAAAATTTGTCGCGCATATTAATAGCTAGGCGTAGTTTGCTTTTAACAAGATTTAAGTTTTCTGTGGAACGTTGAATAGTAGTTAAAATTTTTTTGGCCTCGGCAAACAAAGTTGGATTGGTGTCGCCAAATTCCTTTTCATAACTTAGCAGTTTAAGATAGTTGGCTTTGGTTTTCTCTGCTAAGGCAATTTCTGAGGCCATGGCCATGGCTAAGCGCCGATCATTCTGTTCTTCGGCAAGTCTTGCAATGTGCTTACGCACGCTAACACACAGGGGGTTGTTAGTGATTAGTTCTTGCCAGTAGCTAATAGGCATATTTTCCGTGCTAGCCAAGAGCCTTTTTTCTTCAGCGTCTGGCAAGCGTAGGGACAAATCCAACGTATCATCCACAAATGGTTCTAAACCATCCTTTAAGCCCTGCATATGTAGATCCACATGATACATCTGTCCGCAGCGTTTTTTGAGGATCATACCGTTTATCTTGTGATCCTCATGGCGACCTTCAGTTTGACTCTCTAAGTGGAAGATGGTTGCTTTGGGGGTGCAGATAAGTTTTAAGCCTTGGCTACGTATTTGTAGGCAGAGATCCACATCTTCAAAGCCATTTTTGTATTCTTCATAGAAACCGCCAAGCTTTAAAAATAGATCGCGCCTAAGCATAAGCGCTGCGGCAGTGAGTGCTTGAAAAGTTTTTTCGTGGGCCAAGATCGGGTGGTTTACAGGAAAATAACGATAGATATGTATAGGGCCGGTCATCGAAAAAACAATGCCTGCGTGCTGAATGGTTTTATCTGGGTAAAGCAAAACTGGTCCCACAGCACCTATACTTGGATCTCTGTCTAGGAGGTTTATTAGTGGCTGGTACCAGTTTTTTGTTAGCAGAGTGTCATTATTTAGGAAAAAAAGATATGGTGTTTGGGCGTTGGCTGCACCCAAATTGCACGCTGGGCCAAAATTGCGGTTTGTGGGCAAATGGATAGATGTAAAATTAGCGCCAAAAAGAGCATGACCTAAAGAATCTAAATTTTCTTTGGTCTCATCTGATGATCCATTGTCAACAACAATAACTTCATAAGCTACGCCTACAGTTTCCTTTTTAAGGCTTTCTAAGCATTGCTTGGTTAAATTCCATTTATTGAATACAGGAATAATGACGGAAAAAAGGCCAGGGTCTGAAGTCATAACTCGTTCTTTGCAGTTTTAAAAAATTCTATTAATATCTGGATATGCCTAATTGAATAACAAATAGGAATAATGGCAGCAAACGTAAGTAGTAAGGATAAAATAACATAGAAAGTATAACGTAGTAAAACTAATAGTGAATATGGATAAATATTGTAATACTGAGCAATATGCTAATAGTGATAAATATATCAATGCTTATAAATATAAAAAAATCGTCAAAATGTGTGATCATATTTGACGATTTTTGTTATGCTGATATGTAAAAATATATAACAGATAAAGATCTAGTATTTATCGATCATGTATTCATTTAAAGTAATTTATATAACGGCCAATCAGGGGAGCGATATCTCTATTTAAGATGATAAGATGATATTGCAGATTATAGAATGCAGATTTAAGCAAGTAGCTAGATATATTGAGGCTTAAACAAAATTTACTTGGCCGCTAAAAGTTTGGCAAAATAAGGGATAGTTTGCTTAAGACCTTCTTCAAGGGCTACTTTTGGCTCCCAACCAAGCTCATGGCGGGCTTTTTCAATATTTGGTCTTCTTTGTTTGGGATCGTCGCTTGGTAAAGGTTTAAATTCAATTTCTGAAGAGCTTTTTGTTAGGGCAATCACTTTTTGGGCTAATTCGAGAATGGTAAATTCGGCTGGGTTGCCCATGTTCATGGGGCCGATGAAGTCATCACGGCTTTGCATAAATTTTATCATACAGTCAATGAGATCATCTACATAGCAAAAGGAGCGGGTTTGACTGCCATCTCCGTAAACGGTGATGGGCTTATTCTGTAGCGCTTGAACGATGAAGTTGGAAACAACGCGGCCATCGTTGGGATGCATATTGGGGCCGTAAGTATTGAAGATGCGGCCAATTTTTATTTGAATGTTGTGCTGGCGTTGATAGGAGAAAAAGAGCGATTCAGCGCATCTTTTGCCTTCATCGTAACAGGATCTAAGACCGATGGGATTAACGTGTCCCCAGTAGGCTTCTGTTTGAGGATTCTCCTCTGGATCGCCGTAAACTTCACTGGTTGAGGCTTGAAAAATTTTGGCTTTTAAGCGCTTGGCCAGTCCTAGCATATTGGTGCTGCCAACAACACAGGTTTTGATCGTTTGTACAGGATCAGATTGGTAATGAATGGGTGAGGCCGGACAGGCCAAATTGTAAATCTCATCCACCTCAACGTGTAAGGGGAGAGTTATGTCATGGCGTATTAATTCGAAATTGGGATGGCTTAAGAGTTCATAAACGTTACTGCGGGTACTAGAGAAAAAATTATCGACACAGATAACTTCATGGCCAAAAGATAAGAGCTTACGGCAGAGGTGTGAACCAAGAAAACCTGCGCCACCAGTAACTAAAATGCGTTTGCGTTCAAGCATTGCCTACCCCATTGTTGTTAGATTGGCGCGATTATAGAGAAAAAGAGCCTATGCTTCAATGGCGGAGGTTGTGGGGGAACTTGGGATAATCCTTAAAACTGCGACTTTTTGGGCGATTGAGCCTTTTTGGAGCAGATTGCTTAGCAGAAGCGATTTGTGGCTTTTAGCGCTAAGCTGCAATGGTTCTTTTGGCTAGACAGGCTTGGTTTAAGGCTCTAAAATTCTATGTATCGATTCTTTTTTGGGAGCAAAATATGGGGCACAAGAAAGTAGTTCGTATTGATCCTTTAACGCAAGCTTTACCTTTGGGGGGCGTGGATAGTCATGCCCACCTTGATGATCCTGCCTTTGATGCTGATCGCGAAGCAGTGCTTGAGCGAGCCAAAAAGGTTGGTTTAAGCCATGTTATTAACATTTGCTTGGATCCGCTTAAATTTAAGGCCACTCAAGATTTGTTTAGCAGCCATCCTGAGGTCTTTTTTGTTGTAGGCATCCATCCCCAAGACGGTCTTAAAGCCACGGACGAGAGCTTTTTGGCCTTGGAAAAAACTTTGAGCACTGAAGATAAAGTTAAGGCCGTGGGGGAAATTGGTTTGGATTATCACTGGGATGATTGCCCGCGTGAAATTCAATATGAAATTTTTGTCCGCCAATTGGATTTAGCCCGTGCCAGCCAAAAACCTGTAGTGATTCACTGTCGTGAAGCCGAAGAAGATTGTTTGGTCTGTCTGGAAAGCCATGGTTTTGTCGGCTATCCGCTCTTATGGCATTGTTTTGGTGGTGATAGCCAGCTTGTGCGACGACTCCTCAAAAATGGTTGGCATATTTCAGTGCCAGGCCCTGTGACCTATCCGGCCAACAAGCAGATTCGCGAAGCAGTTGCCCTTATTCCTGCAGATCGACTCTTGTTTGAAACCGATTGCCCGTATCTTGCACCGCACCCTTGGCGTGGTACACGCAATGAGCCAGCCTATACGGTTTTCACAGTTCAAGCTTTGGCTTTAGCTAGAGGTGAGGATCCGGCTAAACTTTGGCAAGCTTGTGGCGAAAATGCCAAACGTTTCTTTGGTCTTGACTAAAGATTAAGTTTTCCAGATGGGGAATATAAAGTGCTTAATATGTGATCTTGGTTTCATAAACGTTTATATTTCGACTCTATTAGCTGTTAAGCAATCGGCATTTAAAACAAAATATGGCCAGATTTTATTTATAAAAAGCGCCGTAAAACTCCAACTCTTTATGGGTTGGAGATAAAAGGAGCAAAAAAAGCTTGAAATTAATATATAAGTATGTTAAATTAAATAAAATTTAAAAGGAAGGAGGTGGTTATGTGTATGGAGTTATACGACAGAAATTAAAACATTTAAATAAAGTAGAATATTTAAGTTTAAAAGAATTAGCACATATTGCTAAAAATTTAAAAAATAAAGCGTTGTATAATATTAGACAACATTTTTTTCAAACTGGAAAATTTTTAAATTATAATGAAAATTATAAATTGTTAAAGGAGTCTAAAAATTACAAAACAAT
>JAFSZE010000058.1 GCA_017455745.1 Desulfovibrionaceae bacterium
TTAGTCCCAAGGCTAAAATTAAGCATCTCAAGGCCCAAGATCTTACTCCCGAGGCTGATATAAGTCTCCCAAGGCCAAAATCTTACACCAAATCTAAAACCCCAAATTTAGCTTAAGGCTTAAATAAAACGCCTTGAGGCCAAAAATATTGGACCTAAAGCCAAAAATCGTAGTCCAAAGCCTAAAAACAAAAGCCTCAAGCCCAAAATCTTAGTCCCGAGCCTAAAATTAAGCATCTCAAGGCCAAAAATCTTACACCACGCCTAAAAATTTACAAATGATCATTTGAAATTGAGCCACTTGATCATCGAAAATTAAGCCACCGAAGCCCCTAAAACTTAGGCATTAATCTAAAATTAAGCACCTCAAGGCCCTAAATCTTAGCCCACACCCTAAAATTAAACGACCACAACCAAAAAACCTTTATCATAAAAATCTCACCCCCAAGCCAAAATCAAATCTAGCAATGCTTAAATCCAAAACTAGACAAAGTGTGCGCTAATCAAATCTGTCGTCCCAAATAAAAAAAGAAATCCCCAAACGGATGCATCGTTTAGGGATTTCGTGCTTTAAACGCTTGGCGCAGACGGATGTTTTAAAGAAAGCTTGGACGCAGGATGCTACTTTTTGGCACTATAGGGAATACGCTCGAAAAGTTTCCGGCGAATAGACATGCTCATAAAGTAGTATTCGCTTTGGGGGATAAAGATGTAGGGCACATCAGCATCCCTGTAACGCAAAAAGAGCGAAATCAAAACCCGGTTAATGGCCTGGTGCCCAATAATTAAAAGCGGTTTATCACCAGCTAAAAAGAGTACCCGCCTAAGGCCCCGCTTAACACGATCGCTAAGCATGGCATAGCTTTCACCATTGGGATAGCAGTAGTTAAATTTGTCGGCATTGCGCAATCTAGTTACTTCAGGCATTTTCTCACTAATTTCAGCATAGCGCATACCTTCGCAATCCCCAGCCCACAACTCGTCAAACTCTGGTATGGCCAAAGTTTGCACATTGGGCCGATCTCTAAGCACCGGAGCTGCTGTTTCATGAGAACGGATTCTTGTTGAAGTAAAAACCCAATCCAAGGGCTCATTCTTTAAACTAGCGGCCAAGGCTTCCGCTTGAGCTTGGCCTTTGGCAGTTAAATGCGGATCCCCTCCAATCCTTGCTTCCACATTGTATTCTGTCTGACCATGCCGAGCCAAAAAAAGTCTATGGGCTTTAAAATCAACCAAAGTTTGTCGCACAACCGAATAGTAGGGGCTGCCATCCAAAGCATGCTCTTCAAGGATCTTATTGGCCGTTGAATCTACTTTGAGCCAATATTTTTCGGAAGACAAAGGTTCATAGATGGACTCATAGTAGCGAATGCGCTCCATGAAACTTGCTAAGGCATCTTCCTTAGAGTAGCCCTCAAATTCGGGCAGGGTTGTCTTCCGCTCAATACAGATCTGCTGCAAAATATGGTCTTCGTTTACGCATTCAACAAAAAGAATCGGATAATCGGTCAGCGTATTGGTTATAAGTTTACGCCTAGCGGAACTAGCATTGGTTGCATCTAAAATAGCGACCATCCCTTCTTGGGCCAACCAGCCACGTGCGCGATCCATATTACGTTTGGCAATGTACTCACGGGCTAGCCTAGGCTCTTCATTGGCCGGGTCATAAAAATCGGCTGGAGTAGAGGTTGGGCCGAGCAGAGATCTACGCAGCTCACCATTATTGAATATTTTGGTTGGAAAGCCTTCTTCACATAAACCCGCGCAAATACGTTTGGCTAAGGTGGATTTTCCCCTGGCCGGCAGGCCCACCATGACAACATAAAGCTTCTGCACACGGCCTCCTTTGGGTGGCTCTAAAGATGATAGCAAAAAAATTAAGTCGCAGAGATTCTCAAGTTTCACGTGAAACGTTTTACAGGGCAATCTCACAGGTATAAGCTTATCCCAAATTCATTCTGATTAAATTTGAAAATCAAACAGTGTAAAAATTATTGGCTCGCAGAAAAACTTTGTCCAAAAGAGTCAAAACATTAGAGGATCTCTTTGCCTATGCGATCGGTGCGAATATTGCTAACCCCACCCGGGCCCCACGAAAAATAGATGCGCCAGGCTTTGGCCACAATAGCTTCACGCTTGACAAAACCCCAAAAACGTGAATCTTGAGAATTATCACGATTATCGCCCATGACAAAATAATGTCCCTCAGGAACTGTCTTGGGTCCAAAATTATCTCGCGGGGCTGAAATGTTGGGATCCACATGGCGAATATAACTTTCCATCACAGGTTCGCCATTGCGATAGAATTGCTTATCACGAATCTCGATGACATCACCAGGTATACCAACAACCCGCTTAATAAAATCAATGCTTTCATCCTCGGGATATTCAAAAATAATGATGTCTCCACGCTTAGGATCTTCACCCCGATAAATGTAGTGATGGGTAAATGGAATTTTAATGCCATAAATAAATTTGTTGCCTAGCAAATGATCCCCAACCAACAAGGTATTGAGCATTGATTCTGAGGGAATTTTAAAGGCTTGTACTACAAAGGTCCGAATAAATAGTGCTAAAATTAAGGCTATACCTAGAGCTTCACTATATTCTTTAATTATACCACCTATATTTCTTTGGGTAGTGTCCGAAGTCTTAGGATTCATGCTATCTCCTTGATATATCAACTTCTAAAAGCAAAAAAGCTATCAAAATAAGATTATGCTAAAATATTGAAGTTGAAACGATTAAACAAAAAAACTTAAAATAAAAAATCTTATCCGTAATTTTTAACTTATTTTGGCACAAACACTCCACATATATAAATAGTTAGATGACTAGTATGATGAATAAAAAAAATTTTTAATAGTTTTAGATAACACAGCATTTCATGTACTATTCTGACCAATTTTATCTAGAGAAGATATTTTTTAAGATAATTAGCTTATTTATTACATCTACCAAGTTTTTTTAACATGATATATCAGGCTATATCAAGATATATCTAGCTGTATGTACATATCCGTCTATTCTAATCAACAAAGAATTATTTGTTACAAAATTAAGATTAAAAGACGATATTATGATTTAAACGTAACAGTAAGCTTGAAAACAACTCACAAAAACTAAACACATATTTTTATCTTATACTTGCGTAATCTTATATGTGTGCAAATCTATATAATTCTCATACAAAAGTCCAAGTTTATTACTTAAAGCTCATTCAAGACAAAGATTGCTAGTATTAAAATAAGATTTTAGGCCACATCCTTCCCATATCAATCAAATCGAGAATATATTTTAGCAGGCTATTTTTCTTGTACTTGTAAAAAAATTTTTCCGTCAAGTATTTTTTATTTTTCTTTAAAAAGGATCTCCTAAAATATTCTTAGGATATTTTTTTATCATCCACAAATCTGTCTTAAACTAAAGTAGTTAACGTGACAATTAGCATTATAGTCAGGTTTCTTGTGCGGGGTACGCAAATCAGAAGTTAAATTTTTTGGGCCACATAACGCTAACACAATTCATACCCAACCGTAAAATTCATACATCACGTAAAACCTAGCAGATTTAAAAGAAAATACATCAAAAATCTGGCTAGCTTTAGACTCGCCCATTTTCTATGCTCGTGCGCTCTTAGAAAATTTGACTTGCCAAGCAAGGCTTGGTTGGCTACATTATCGAGTCGATTTTTACGACGTTTGGCGCGTGGCAGACTAACGAGACTCTCGATACCTAGCCGCAAGTTTAAGCTAACTTCAGAAGCTTAAGCGAACATCTCTTCTAGGCCATTTAAGTTCTAGCCTAGAAATTGCCACTTAAGCTTAAACGTCAAGAGTTTCAAGTCCCACCGTGCTCTGCCCAAAAAGCGCAAGCTTTTTTCGGCAGATCCACCTAACTTTTATCCCCTGGCCGTAATGGAAGCTTTAAGCTTAACTGGTCCGGCCACTCTTCATTGAGGTTCCCATGAAAAAAGGCCTGCATCCTAAATTATTCAATGCAACCATCATCTGCGCCTGTGGTCATGAAGAAAAAGTTCTTTCGACCAAAGGTGAAACCATCCACGTGGAAGTTTGCTCCTCTTGCCACCCCTTTTTTACCGGAAAACAGCGCTTCTTAGATACGGCTGGCCGTATTGATCGCTTCCGCAAAAAATACGCAAAATTTGAAAAGAAATAAAGCTTTTTACGCCAATCTTTTCGCCTTGCCTCTTGTCATCTCACAATCTATTGATGAGATTGAGAAAAACTCACCAGCCTCCTGCCGTCCGCTTGTGGGCGGACAGGCAGTGATGGATGGTGTCATGATGCGCAACGGCGATGTCTATGGACTTGCTGTACGCAGGCAAGACTCGACCATTGTCGGATGCCTGCGTAAGTGGGTCAGCATCTTGAACTATCCCCTCCTACGCCTACCCTTCATCCGTGGTTTTCCGGTGCTCTTAGAGACCCTCTACAACGGTATTGGTGCTCTAAATCAATCGGCAACCATCAGTACTAGTGATCCCAACGAAAAGCTCTCAAGCTTTCAGCTAGTTATAAGTATGATCGTAGCCGTAGTCATGGCCGCAGCGCTATTTGTAGTTGCGCCGCATTTTCTCTCTTTGGTCATGCATTGGCTAAGCATAGGCGCAGATGTGGAAGGCTTAAGCTTCCATCTCTGGGACGGATTTTTCAAGGTTTCCATCTTTCTAGGCTATCTTTGGCTCATCGCGAGGCTACCCGAAATTAAGGCCGTCTTGGCCTATCATGGTGCTGAACATAAAAGCATTCATGCTTTTGAAAAAGCAGATCTAGTCTCGGCTGAAACTGCCAGCCACATGAGTCGTCTCCATCCTAGGTGCGGCACAACTTTTCTGCTTTTTGTGATAACCTTATCGATCATCGTCCATGCCCTAGCCATTCCCATTGTCATCTACTACATCGACACACCAGTAGAAATTTGGAAACACCTGCTGACGCTTCTAATCAAAATCTTCTTAATCATCCCCATCAGTGCCGTTTCCTATGAGCTAATCCGCCACGCGGCTAAAGTTACTTGCGGCTGGCAAAAGGTTCTTTGGCAAACGCCGGGCCTAATTCTACAAAAAATAACAACCATTGAGCCCAACTTGTCCCAATTGGAAGTTGCTGTGGTGGCCCTCTATCTTGCCCTTGATGCCGATGATCGCCAAAGAGTTCAGGCTGTACCTTTTACTGAAACTGATGCCGCCTAACTGATATGAGGATCCCATGTTTGCCAAGCTAGAAAGCTTAGAGCGTAAATATTTAGAGCTAGAAGCCTCTCTAGCCACCCCCGAAGTCTTTAACGATCAAGAACGTTACCGGAAGTTGGCCAAGGCTCACGCTGACCTGGAAAATATTGTTTCGCTCTATCGCCAACATAAAAAGTTTACCCAGGAATTAGAAGAAAATAAGCTGCTCTTGCACGACGAAGATCAAGAAATTCGTGCCATGGCCCATGAAGAAGTGGAAAGAATCTCAGAGGAATTGCCTAAAATTGAGCAGAGTTTAAAAATCGCTCTTCTGCCCCCAGATCCATTAGACGAGAAAAATACCATCTTGGAAATTCGTGCCGGCACTGGCGGCGAAGAAGCTTCACTCTTTGCTGCAGACCTCTTTAGAATGTACTCCAGATTTGCCGAACTGAAAGGTTGGAAAGTTGAAATTTTAAGCGAATCAGCCACCGAATCTGGTGGCTACAAAGAAATAATTTGCCTAATCTCTGGGCAAAGAGTTTACAGTCACTTAAAATATGAAGCTGGCACACATAGAGTGCAGCGTGTACCCACAACCGAAGCTCAAGGTCGCATCCATACATCAGCGGCCACGGTAGCTGTTTTACCAGAAGCTGATGAGGTTGATATTGAAATAAAACCTGAAGATCTGCACATCGATGTTTATCGCGCCTCTGGAGCCGGTGGACAGCATGTAAATAAAACAGAATCTGCAGTGCGTATCACCCATATCCCAACCGGAACTGTGGTCACCTGTCAAGATGAACGCTCCCAGCACAAAAATAAAGCTCGGGCCATGAAGGTTTTAGCCTCGCGACTCTTAGCGCAGGAGCGCGAAAAGCAATCTTCCGAAGTGTCAGCTGACCGTAAAGCCCAAGTTGGCTCCGGTGACAGATCCGAACGCATTCGTACCTACAACTTCCCCCAAGGTCGCTGCACAGATCACCGCATCAATTTAACGCTCTATTCGTTGGAAAAAATTATGCAAGGCGAATTGAGTCCGCTAACCGATGCCTTGGCCACGGCCGCTCAAGCTGAAGCCCTCAAAGCTCAAGCCGAATAAACATCTTGTCAATTTTTAACGCAAGATAGTGAATTGTCATGTTAAAAAGAGCTTTAGTTATCCTATCACTCCTGGCTATTTTGGCCTTTTTAATATGGTTCTATCTTGTTTCTGATTTTAATGCAGAAAGAGATGTTCATCTAATCAAAGCGCAACCTAACGCTCAATATGTAATTTATTGTCAAACCAATAAACATACTTTTATTTATTTGCCAAAAGATGAACATATTCAAACCTTTTTGGTATTAGATGGTCAAAAATGGACTATTGATAAGTTAGACCCAAATAAACATGATGTGTTAGGATCAATGTTGCCCTTTGTAGGATCTAAGACATCGATGATTGATATTTTACCCAAAGAAAAAGGTGGATCTGCTCGCTTTATGATAAAAACCAATAAGAATTCTTATTATCTCAAATGTTTTATAGATCCTGAAAAATATAAGAAAAAAGTTCGTTTTGTTTATTAAATCTTGATATTAAAACATTGTTTCTCCTTTAATATTATCATTCTGAGTAAAAATTATTTCTTTCCATTTCCTTTCTGTGTTATTTATTAGTATTAATAGATTGTTATATCGATATTTATATTTCAATTCGGATTCAGGTTTAGATTCAGATATTTCCCATAAAGACATACTGTTATCATTAATATAAGCATAAAATAAAAATGCGGCCAAAGTTTTTGCATAAAATGCTCTTAACTTTTGGCCGCAAAACTATATCTATTTATACGCACTTAAAAAATCTTAACCAATAAATTAAATATAAATTTCTATCATATTACTCTTAACGATTAATCATCACCAACCTTCAAGGCCGCTAGGAATGCTTCTTGCGGCAACTCCACATTGCCCATCCGCTTCATGCGCTTTTTACCTTCCTTTTGCTTTTCCAATAACTTCCTCTTCCTGGTAATATCCCCACCGTAACATTTGGCGGTCACGTCTTTCCTAAAGGCTGAAACCGTCTCGCGAGCAATAATTTTCTGCCCGATAGCGGCCTGAATGGCCACTTGGAAAAGCTGGCGCGGAATGGTGCGTTTCAATTTCAAGGCCAAGGCTCGCCCATAAGGATAGCTGCGCTCGCGATGGACTATAACCGAAAGAGCATCCACAGGCTCACCATTTAGCAGAATATCTAAGCGCACAAGATCCGATTCGCGATAGTCGATGGGCTGATAATCCATGGAGGCATAGCCTCTTGTGACCGATTTCAAGCGATCGAAAAAGTCGTAGACAATCTCGGCAAAAGGCAACTCATAGGTTAAAACCACACGGTTGGTTGAGATATAGTTCAAATTCTTTTGACTGCCACGCTTCTCTTCGCATAGCTTCATCACATTGCCCACATATTCATTTGGTACGTGGATATCTAGCTTAACGTATGGCTCAAACATCCGTCTTATCTTGGTTGGTTCAGGCAAATGGCTAGGATTATCAATATTAAGCGTCTCACCCTCAACCGTCTCAACCTTATAGACCACCGAAGGCGCTGTGGCGATTAAACCCACTTGAAATTCACGCTCAAGTCGCTCTTGGCTTATCTCCATATGCAAAAGCCCTAAAAAGCCGCACCTAAACCCAAAACCTAGAGCCTGGGAGGTTTCAGCTTCAAAGGAAAAAGCAGCGTCGTTTAATTGCAACTTTTCTAGGGCCATCTTCAAAGCTTCATATTCATCCGATTCAGTGGGGTAGAGGCCGCAGAAAACCATAGGTCTGGCTTCCTTAAAACCTGGCACAGCCGTGGTGGCAGGATTATCCACTAAGGTTATGGTATCACCAACCCTAGCATGGCTTAATTCCTTAATGGATCCGCATAAAAAGCCAACTTCACCTGCAAAAAGTTCCTTGACATCACAAGCTTCTGGCGAAAAGACACCTAAACGCAAGACTTCATATTCGCGTCCTGTGTTCATAAGTCTAATCTTATCGCCCAAACGAATCACACCATCGACTACGCGAAAAAGCGTCACAACTCCCTGGTAACTGTCATACCACGAATCAAAAATTAGAGCTTGCAAGGGCGCTTTGGGATCACCATTGGGTGCAGGCAAACGCTGGACAATGGCCTCCAAAACTGCGTCCACCCCAAGACCTGTCTTGGCAGAAACAGGCAAGGCTTCACTGCAATCAAGGCCAATGGCCTCTTCGATTTCGGTTTTCACCCGTTCTAGATCAGCGCTTGGCAAATCAATCTTATTGAGGACCGGAATAATCTCATGATCATGGTCCAAGGCCAAATAAACATTGGCCAAAGTCTGAGCCTCAACCCCTTGGGTGGCATCCACAACCAAAAGGGCTCCTTCGCAAGCAGCTAGAGAACGAGACACTTCATAGTTAAAATCCACATGACCTGGCGTATCAATCAAATTCAATTCATACTCTTGGCCATCAGCGGCCTTATAGGGAATCCGCACAGTTTGGGCTTTAATCGTTATGCCGCGCTCCCGCTCAAGTTCCATTCGATCTAAATATTGTTCTCTAGCCTCCCGGCCACTAACCACTTTCGTCAGCTCCAAAATGCGATCAGCCAAGGTTGACTTTCCATGATCGATATGAGCAATGATGCAAAAATTGCGAATATTCTTTTGAGGAATCATTAGTTCTATTTTACCTTTTGCAGAATGTTTCCAAAGATCTTTCCAAAGAGTTGGTCAAACTCTAATCTCTCATCGATCTACTGCCAAGTGGCAGCCCACTCTTAAGCGCCCAAGAATCTAGCTTAAGCTCCCTTGGCGCCTGTATTTTTTAGCACAAGAGAGCCTACAAGCAAACTAGCGCTATTTTCCAAGGTCTGCTGCCAAAAATCTTCTTCTAAGGATGGATTATGTCGATCTATATCTCAGGGTCCTTAGCTTATGACCGCATTATGACGTTTCAGGGCAACTTTCATGATCACATTTTGGCCGATAAGCTTAGAGCACTCAATGTGAGCTTTATGGTTGATGGCATGGAGGAGCGTAGGGGAGGCTGTGCTGGCAATATTGCCTATACTTTGGCCCTCCTTGGAGAAAGACCTATTATTATCTCCTCCGCAGGCAAAGACTTTGCGCCCTATGCCGAACATTTGCAAAATTTAGGTTTGCCACTAGATGGCATCAAAGAAAACGACGATATTTTCACAGCTCAAGGTTTTATCACCACAGATCTCAATAGTAACCAAATTACAGGCTTCTATCCTGGTGCCATGGGTCGCAGCGCGGGCTATACTTTTCCCAACCTTGATCCCCAAATAGATCTAGCCATTGTTTCACCTGGCAACATGGATGATATGCGACACCTACCAACCTTCTACAAGGACAACGGCGTACGCTATCTCTTTGATCCAGGCCAACAGCTGCCTGTCTTATCCAAAGAAGATCTGCTAAAGGCCATTGAAGGATCTTTTGCCCTAATAACCAATGACTATGAATTGAATATGATCTGTAAAACCACGCACCTTACAAGCAATGAAATCCTAGGACGTACCCTCTGGATTGTCACAACCCAAGGTGCCCATGGGGCAGAAGTCTTAGGTGCTGACGGCACACACTTGCATATTGATCCTGTCTATGTTGAAAATGTGGCTGATCCCACAGGCGCAGGCGATGCCCACAGGTCAGGTTTGCTTTTTGGTCTAGTGCATGGTTTTGATTTCCAGACATCTGCCCAAATAGGTTCTGTCACTGCCAGCTTTGCGGTTGAAAAAATGGGTACCCAAGAACATTCTTTTAATAAGCAAGATTTCAAAGAACGCTACATAAACACTTTTCACAGTTTCCCGCAAGAATTGGAAAATTGGATTGCAGAATAGCATTCTGTGTCTTGGATAATATTGGAACAAACCAGACTACTAGCAGCTAGATAGCCTGATATGCACCTATAGCAGTCCTTCAAAAATTGGATAGAAATGTAATAAAGATATTTATCATGATAGATGAGCCACTTTATAAAGGTAAAAAGTGGTTCATCTAATCATCAAAGCAAAGTAGTAAGCTTTGATCTTTTTTTACTAATAACAAGAAATATAAATATATACAGATATTGATATATGAATTATTATATATTTCCCTTAAATTAATATCGTTACTATTTTTTTATTATATATCTGCAACTTTATAAATATTGGTTAAAAGATATTAAAATGAAATAAAATTTCTAATACATAATAAAAATCTGGAGTTCAACTTCATACATAAGGCTATGATGTTTACTCGCTAAGTAATTTTATGAATTTTACAGCTTTCTATCTACCACAATTTCATCCTGTCCCGGAAAATGATGCCATCTACGGACCAGGCTTTACCGAATGGGATAATGTGCGTCAAGCCAAACCGCTTTTTAACGGTCACTATGAACCGCATATTCCCCATCCTAGTATTGGCTACTACTCACTCTTGGATGAGCAGTTTCTTGAAGACCAACACGCTCTGGCTTATGCCTTTGGTGTAAATTCATTTTGCTATTATTACTATAACTTTGCTGGGCACAAGGTCTTGGAACAACCTTTAATTAAAATAAATCGCTCCCACCAAATAAAAAATTCCTTTTGCCTGTGCTGGGTGCATACTTCATGGTACGATAATCGCAAGGCGCCCAACAATCCCTTTATCTTGCAAGAATATTCGGTTGAAAATGCCGCCAAATTGTTTGCCGATTTAAAAAAATATTGGCATAACCCGCGTTATATCTTGATCGATGGCTGCCCACTCTTTGTAATTTGGGCCCCAGAACGCCATCCACAAATCAAAGCTTATGCCGAGGTTTTCCGCTATTTGGCTAAGCGTTCTGGCTGGCCAGGTATTTTCTTAGCTGGCGTTGAGGCGTATCTCTCGGCTCCGCCCCAACTATTTGGCCTGGATGCCATGATTGAGTTTGCGCCAAGTTGGCGTCGAGAAGATCATGTTTCTTTACCTGGCGAAAAACCTGTCCGGATTGACTACCAAAAAACTCTTAATTTTATGCTCCATAAGCCCAAGCCACCTTATACTAGAGTGCGCTGTGCTTTTCCTAGCTGGGTAACTCTACTGTCAAAAGCTGCTTAAATAATATAATACATATTTTAGTAGCAAACTTAAAACAGATAGCCCTTTGTATCGAGTAATCGGTGCAAACTCAACGTTAAATGCTTTTAATCCCTAAAGCCATACGACCAAAAAGTAGCTGGAAACGGCAAACTCACACGGTGCGAAAGCAGAAAAAACAGTATGGATGGCGCATGGTGAAAAAAAATAGATGCAGGCCATAAAAAGATTTTTTGCCCAAAATCTATCCTAAACGCTTGAACAATGGGTCTTTAGCAGGGAAAGCCCTAAGTGTAGATTTAAACATATGGGAGACCTTCAACGACTATTCTCTTGAGGAGAAGTAAAACCGCAAGCTTATGGCGGAAGAAAAATGTTGCCCCATAATTGATCTTTATGGGTGAAGATATAGTCTGCGCTGACATGAAAGTGTCAGAGGTCTGCTGCGGCAAGACTGCGTTGGGAGTTGCGTCCTAGCGTGAACACGATAAATATATACAAATTTAAATGTAGTACATAATCTATAATTATTGCATCTGTATATTTTATACTATAATATTGATCTATAATTTTTGGAAAATAGATAGATCGCATTGCTAGTTTTTTTCATTATCGCCATAACGATTTTTTTAATCGATTTCTTAACAGATTAATTATTATAGAATTCTACAGGTATGCCAACAAAATAGATCTACTAAAAACATTTTTTATTTGTATATGTTTATTGCATCGGATAATACACCACGGAGAGGCATAGAGGGTATTGCCTGTGTTAATACATCTATTGATTCTTTTAAATTAGCCCTTGATACACTTTGTAGCTACACAAAAGAAAACCTATCATCTAATTTACAGTACGTCTTTTTGAATGCTTGGAATGAATGGGGTGAAGGATGCCATTTGGAGCCAGATGTTGCTCATGGACGGAAATATCTCCAAGCTATATATGAAATATCGAAAAAATATGCATAATTTTAATTTTTGACTCTCGCTCTTGATGCTAATCTTACTTTAAGTCTTGATTTTCATTTTCATTTTAATCTTGATTTTGTTTTTATTTATCATTGCGCAATTATAATACATGAAATATAAAATATAATTTATGCTCTACGTTATACATTTATCTTTCCTGCCTCTAACTTCTTCCTTCTAGCGTTATATATTATCAATTTATCTAAAATATAATTTTGAAAAATAAGGTTCTAAGTGTATGAATGATACAATAAACAAAGATGCTTTAAAAAAATTTAAAGCTACATGAATTGCGCAAGAAGAATCTATAATAGATGACTTCCATAAATTTTGGATTGATCTTTTATCTTGCTTAGGTGAAAAATATCCGACACAATTCATTGATTTTGAAAAAAATGTTCCTACTGGAAGAATTGATGCTTATATCAGAACAACACATACTTTAATTGAGCATAAAAGTAAAAATATTGATTTGGATCAAAAAGAAAAACAATCAGATGGAACTTTACTCACTCCATTTGAACAAGCATTACGCTATGCTAATGATTTAACGTACCGAGAAAAA
>JAFSZE010000059.1 GCA_017455745.1 Desulfovibrionaceae bacterium
ATCACTCTATTGCGATTCTATACCAACTCTTCAACGATTTTCATGCAAGTAGCCTGTGTAACAACAGGTAGAGGTCTAGCACCAAGGCCAGTGGAAGTAAATTGTTAAATTACGTTTATTTTGATTTTTTCTCGATAAACGCGTACACAATGATCCATAAACACAATTATTGATTTATCAATTAATTGTGAAATTACGTACCAATACATAATTTTAGAGCATCATTTTGATATACTTTTGTATATATCGTGATAGTTTCTAAGGTGTGGCTTTTTGACGAAATAAAACCTTAAGCTTTGACCTAATGCCAAATCCCTAAGATATGGGCAGGCCCAAGAAAAATGCCTTGTCTTAACAATACAGTCTAGCTTTGATTGGTTCTGGCATGGGAAAAAAGCTTAGCTCTTCACAATTTTAAATTTTGGAAAGCTTATGAACGGCAAATTGTTGCTTTGGGCGATCTCGACTGCCTTGGCCGGCTTACTTTTTGGCTTCGATACCGTTGTCATTTCAGGTGCAGAAGCCACCATCCAACATCTGTGGAATCTTTCAGGTTCCATGCATGGCTTAGCCATAAGTTCAGCTTTGTGGGGTACAGTGCTTGGTGCTGTGCTTGGTAGCATTCCCACTGAACGGTTGGGGCGTAAAAAAACGCTCATCATTGTTGGTTTTCTCTACTTTATCTCAGCCATAGGCTCGGCCATAGCCTTCAATGTTGGCATCTTCATTTTTTTCAGATTTATCGGTGGCGTAGGCATTGGCTTTGCCACTATCGCCTCTCCGCTCTTTATTGCTGAAATTTCACCAGCCAAGGATCGCGGCAAACTCACAGCCCTTTTCCAGTTCAACATAGTCTTCGGTATCCTGTTAGCCTTCCTCTCAAATTTCATCATCTCGCACATTTTCCCACCAGCGACTTCTTGGCGTTGGATGCTCGGTGCCGAAGGTTTGCCAGCTTTCATTTACCTCTTGATGTGTTTCAGCTTGCCAGAATCTCCCAGATATTTGATTGTTAATCGTGGAGATGAAGTCAGAGCCAAAGCCATTTTAAGCCAAATAAACCCTGAACTTTCTGATGCTGAATTGGATCATATCATTGCCGAAGTTCGGGCAAGTGCCGATGATAGCGGCTCATCGTCCAAAGAACATCTGCCATTTTTCACCAGAAGATTGCGCTATCCCATTCTCTACGCCTTTCTTATCGCGGCCTTTAATCAACTTTCCGGTATCAATATTATCTTATACTTTGCCCCCAGGCTCTTAGATCTAGCTGGAATTTCAGATCCCTTATTTGCGGCCATTAGCCTTGGTATCACCAATTTAATTTTTACCCTCATGGGTGTCAGATTCATCGATAAACTAGGCCGCAAAACTTTGCTTCTCATTGGTTGTGTGGGCTACATTGTAAGCCTTGCTATCTGCACCCTAACCTTTATGACTTGCTCGCCCTTAAAAGTGGTCTCGGCTTGCACAGATGCCATCAATAGCGCAACTCAAGTGAAGAACACCCAAAACAATCCCGATGTTTTACCTGCTGATCGCGAAATCATTTTGGAAAAATATGCCCAAACAAGTCTCGCCCTAACTCAGACTGTGACCAAAGAGAATTACGCAGGCCCAACTATTGTTTTAAGCAAAGACTTTACAGTTGATGAAGTGCTCAAAAAGGCCACAGAAGCTAAGCTTACAGCCGCCAAGGAAGTTGGTGGCATAAGCATTGTGGTCCTAGGCTGCATGGTCATCTTTATCGCGGCCCATGCCATCGGCTCAGGCTCAATTATTTGGGTCTTCATCTCCGAAATTTTCCCAACCGAATATAGAGCTAGGGGCCAGTCACTTGGCAGTTCGACCCACTGGATCTTTGCCGCAGGCTTAACCCTTGTTTTCCCAATAATTATGGCCCATTTTGATGCTTCGGTTATGTTCGGCTTTTTCTGTTTTATGATGTGCGTCCAACTTGTTTGGGCCAAGTTCATGATGCCTGAAACCAAAGGCAAGACTCTGGAAGCTTTGGCCAAAATGATGGTCCGTGATTAGATTTTGGAGCCAAAATCAGTTTTTTCTAAAACCACTGCAAAATCCTTATGAGCCGGATAGGCTCAAACTATCTTAGATTAGAGGTTGCTATGGATTTTGGGCGCTTTAAAAATATTGCCCTGCGTTGTGCAGGCCTTGGAGAGATACTCTTTGATATCTTTCCATATAGCATGACCCTGGGCGGAGCTCCGGCTAATTTCGCTTATCATTGCAGTCAAATGGGCTTTTTATCACTAATTGTCAGTGCAGTTGGTCATGATGAGCTAGGAGAAAAAGCCAGACATATGCTGGCTTTAAAATATATGCCTGCCTTTCTGCAAGAAGTAGAATACCAAACAGGTGCTGTAAACATCAATATTGATCGCAATGGTATACCAGAGTACACTTTCGTAAACGATACTGCTTATGATCACATTCCAGTATCTGATGAATTTTTAGCTCTAGCCAGAACTTCAAATGTAGCTTGTTTTGGAACATTGGCACAACGTTCGGAAGAATCACGCAAGGCAATTTTTACATTTTTGAATTTGATGCCTGAAGATTCGAGGATTAGAATTTTTGATGTCAATTTGAGACAAAACTATTATTCAGAAGAAGTGATTAGAAATTCATTAGAATATTGTGAAGTTTTTAAATGCAATGAAGATGAATTACCTGTGCTTGCTAAATTTGCTAACCTCAACAACATTTCTCCAGAATCTTATTATCATTATTTAAGAAATAATTATAATATAAACTGTATGATCTATACTGAAGGTGCCAAACAGAGCTCTATCTATTTAAATGATGAACTATCAGTTTTACCAACCCCATCAATAGATGTTGTCGATACGGTAGGTGCCGGAGATTCTTTTGGTGCAGCTTGCATCTGCGCTTTACTTAAAGGTATGCAATTGCATGAAGCTCATGAATTTGCTAGTAAAGTAGCTTCATTTGTCTGCTCCAAAGAAGGCGCTATGCCAATTTTTCCAAACGACTTTAAGTTAATTTAAGACAATTTAAATTTATTTAAAGTAATTTAGGTTAAATTAAAATGGTTCATTACGCTTCCAAAGTAATTTTGTAACAAATCAGACAGATAGACATCAGATAACCTCAGATAGATAGATTAATGTTCAAAAAATCTGGTTGAATTGTAACAGGCTAATCAATATTGATTTATTTTGATATTGGAAACTATATCCATTGATCTATCAATTTATTAACCATATTGACTTATTTAGATTTATGTCTTGATCTAGATTTATACTTATGCATATAGTCAATTAAATATCTAGCATCGTATTTTTAAACCTGTATTTTTAACATCTGGCAAAATCTTTGATATTCTAAACTAAAATCTTTCTGTGGGATCTGCGCCGTAATCTATTAAGCCTAGTTTGGCTTAAGTTTTACGGCGCTTTTGCCCACGGTACACAAAATATGCAAACCTGTGATCTTATCCTCAATGCTCCCTACATCGTAACCCAAGACGAAGAACGTCACATTTTAAAATCTCATGCCCTTGCTATCGCGAAAGACAAAATTATAGGCATAGGGCCTAGTGAACAGATCTGCACCAACTTTCAGCCTAAATTCACCTACGACCTCAAAGATTGCATGATCTTGCCAGGTCTAATCAATGCGCATACCCATGTGGCCATGACGTTTCTGCGTGGCTTTGCCGACGATCTCCCCCTGATGCAATGGCTGCAAACCAAGATCTTTCCCATTGAAGCTAAACTTTCAAGCGAAATAGTGCGTCTAGCCACACGGCTAGGTCTAGCTGAAATGCTTAGAACCGGGACCACTAGCTGCTTAGATATGTACCTCTTTGAGCAAGACATCTTGGCCGAAGCCCAAATGGTTGGTTTCCGTCTTGGGGCTGGCGAAGGGGTATTCATGTTCCCTTCATGCAGCTCGGCCAACTATCAAACAGCCCTAGACATAACCAAAAGCATGGCTAAATCTGTCCAAGAACCTTGTCAGGTCTTTGTGGCACCTCACAGTATCTACACAACCACCAAGGACATTTTAGCCCAATGCCTTGATGTGGCTAAGAGTGAAAAGTTGCCTCTGCACATACATTTGGCTGAAACCAAAAGCGAAACAGAACAAGCGCAAACAAATTGGCAGATGCGTCCGATACCCTATAGCAAAGAACTAGGCTTATTGGATCACCCTTCCACCTTGGCCCACGTGGTTGATGTTGATGCTGCTGATTTAGAGATTTTGGCCGCAAGCAAAAATGCGGTTGTTGTGCATAATCCTAGTTCCAATCTCAAATTGGCCTCAGGGTTAGCTAAAATCCCTCAAATGCTCGAATTAAATATTCCTGTGGCCTTAGGTACCGATGGAGCAGCAAGCAACAATCAGTTAAATATGTTTGCGGAAATGCGCTTAGCCGCCCTAATCCACAAGGTATCCGCTGAAGATCCCACGGTTTTGCCAGCCCAAACAGTTTTGGATTTAGCCACCATCAATGGGGCCAAAGCCCTGCATAATCCCCAAATTGGCAGCTTAAAAGTAGGCTTCAAGGCAGATTTGATCGCCCTTGATCTAACTTGCCCCAATATGCAACCTATGTTTAAGCCCACATCCCAGATAGTTTATGCTGCGTCGGGCCATGAAGTCTGCTTTACTATGGTTAATGGAAAAATCTTATACGATCATGGCGAATTTACAACTATCGATTATGATGATTTACTCGAAGAAGTAGAGGATATTAAAAGTTTTGTTTTAAAATCAATTTAATACTTTTATAATTATAAACAATCTATTACATTACTTATAGATCTTTGGCTAGCAAGAAGATCTTATTTAGACTAATTAAAAACAATAATATATACTTGACCATTTACGCAATTATGTATTCAAGTTTAGAAAAATTTTTTTATTTACAATTATTGGCGATTTTCTTTGCTCTTAAAAGCTTTATTTTTATTTAAGTAGTTCTTTTTCTAAATTTCTACCATATTCCTTGACTAAAATGCTTTTTTCTTTTATAGTTAAAAACTTTCTAGTGCTATTTCGGAGGTAAACATCATATGTCTCAGTTGCAAAATGCCACCAAAACCGCTGATGGCGTCATGGTAAACGGCTTTCTTCTCTCCCCCATTGTTGACCAGTGCAATGGGTGTGATCGGGTTCGCGAATTTGAGAGCGAAAAATTCTGCTCCTCCTATCCCAATCCTGACAAAAAATGGGCTGGCGGACGCTGCAATTTTGCTACCCACGCCAAGGTTGAAGTAGCTTCTCAGGCCAAGGTTAACCCCTTGAAGGCTTCCAAACGTGCCGCTAAGGGCCGCTAGACTTAAGTTAGCTTTTGCTGCCACCAAAATTCCTAGCCGCTATTTAAGTCTGTTTGCCGGTAGTGGAGTAGCCTGCTCTACTGCCGGCAAAATTTTAGCCTGATAAACCGCCTAAATATGGAACGTCCTGATCCCAATACCATCCCCGATACACCTGGAGTCTACCTCTATAAAGATGGCGCAGGTCAAATCATCTATGTGGGTAAAGCGCGGATCCTAAAAAAACGTGTGCTGTCCTACTTCCGTAAAGACGGTCTGTCCCAAAAAACACGCGCCATGCTCGCGCATGCCACCCAAATTTCCTACATCAGCACCACAACCGAAAAAGAGGCCCTGCTCTTAGAAGCTAGTCTCATCAAAAAACATCATCCCCACTACAACATCGCCCTGCGCGATGACAAACAATACTTTCTCTTTCGCTTAGCTGTAAAAAACGACTATCCGCGCCTAGAAATTGTCCGCAACCAACGCCAAGATGACGCCAGATATTTTGGTCCCTTTACATCGGCTCTAGCTGCTCGCGAAACCTGGAAACTCTTACATCGCACTTTTAAAATCAGACGCTGTTCTGATCGGGCCATGAACAACAGGGTTCGTCCCTGCCTCTACTATCATATGCAGCAGTGTTCAGCGCCCTGTCTGCAATTGATCAGCCGCGATGCCTATCATGAATCTGTCGAAAAAGTGGCGGCCCTCTTGGATGGACGGGCTGGCGAACTTTTAACCGACCTTGAACAGGCCATGTTCAAAGCCTCAGATGCTTTAGAGTTTGAACTAGCCGCCCAACTGCGCGATCAAATCAAGGCCATCAAACGCACCATCGAACAACAGGCTGTTATTTTACCTGGCAAAATGGATACCGATGTGATGAGCCTCTTTGAGGGTCAAAAAGGCATGAGTCTAGCCATCCTCTTTGTCAGATCAGGCTCCATCACTGAAAGTCGCAGTTTTTATTTTAAAGACTTAAGCCTCCAAGACGCATCCGATCTCTTGCTCTCCTTTTTGGCCCAATACTACGCCCTCCAGCTCCCGCCACCCAGACTTTTGCTGCCTTTCAAACCTGCTGACTTTGATTCCACCAATGAGGCGTTAAATCAGGCATCAAATCAAACCGTCGATGAAAAGATTAGCGCTACCAATCTTAACCCCACCTACGATGATCTAACCGACCTTTTAGCCTACTTACAGGAACGCTCAGGTCACGAGGTTAAGATTGATCTGCCTAAAACTCCTCAAGATGAGCAACTCTTAGATGTAGCCCAAGCCAATGCCAAAGAAGAAGTTCGACGCAAAGAAAGCACCCAACGCCTAGATATTTTACCGCGTCTAGCCAAGGCTTTGCACTTAAAAGATGTGCCCACGCGCCTTGAATGCGTGGATGTTTCCCACAATCAAGGCCAAGATACCAGAGTTGGCTTGGTGGTTTATGTTGATGGCAAACCAAGCCCTAAAGACTATCGCGTCTATAAGATGGATGATTCAGCCGATGACTACCTAACCTTGCATCAATGGGTTAAACGCCGCCTCACAAGTGGTCCTCCCTGGCCCAATCTCTTGCTCATTGATGGCGGCCAAGGTCAAATTTCTGCTGTGCTTAAAAGTTTAGAAGAAGAGAATTCTGCAGACCTCTTTGCTCTAGCTGGCATTGTTAAGGCCAAAAATGAACAAGGCCGTCCTGATCGCCACAAAGGCAATGTGGGCGACCATATTTTCATCCCAGGTCGCGTTAATCCCTTGCCGCTAAAAGAAGGGTCACAAGAGTTACTCTTTTTGCAACAAGTGCGCGATGCCACCCATCATCTAGCCATAACCAAACACCGTCAGGCCCACAGCAAAACGGCTTTAAGCTCTGATCTTTTAAGCCTTAAAGGCATAGGTGCAGCCACAGCCCGCTTATTATGGGATAAATTTGGTAGTCTTGAAAAAATAAAAGCCGCCACACTAGATGATCTTTTAACCATAAAAGGTTTTGGCCAAACTAAGGCCCAAAATGTTCTCAAAGCATTACAAAATTTGGACAATTAGAATTATCAAGATTGGAATGCCAAGCTTAGAACTAAAAAAATAAGGATCATCTACGCTAAAATAATAACGTAAACGATCCTTGAAAAAACCTGATCTTAAAGACAATTAGATCTAAGATCATTTTAGTGAATCAGTTATTAAAAAAAAATATTCGTAAGCGTTTTTATCTTTTAAATTCATAGATCAATTTATAGATCAATCAATGAGAAAAGCTTTTTAATTAAAACTTGTAATACTGAGATTGAAAATCTTAATCTGGTTAAAATAATAAATTAAATTGAGCTGACTTTTTTAGGCGCTAGTTTCGCTCAAGCGTTTAAACATTTTTTTGGTTGATCCACACACAGGGCAGCGCCAATCATCTGGCAAATCTTCGAATTTAGTGCCAGCTGGAATCTTATGTTTGCGATCACCTTTATCAGGATTATAGATATAGCCACAATTATTGGCTTGACATTGCCACATTTCGCTTGCATCAGCCATGATAATACTCCTTGTTAAAAGATAGACTTAGATTTAGTATTATTAGTATCAGTATTTTATACATCAAATTCCTGCGATTTTCTACAATGCAGTTATACCGTTAGGCAATAACATTACTATTAATATAAATATTGATATCGATATGAATATTTATAAAAAAGAAAAGTAACCGAAACAAATTGAATCTAATACAAACAACATTTTAAACAATATTTTAAATACCCTTTTTCATTGCTTATAAGCCTAAAATCACTTAATCCAAAAATCGATAACCTTTCCTTTAAATTCACAATCTTGCACTTCCCATTAACTTAAGCTAAAAAATTGGTCATATATCATAAGACAGTTCATTATGGATACTATTCAAGAAAAATCTTTGGATCAATTGACTAAACTTATCCAAAGCCAAGAGTGTGCCGATTTAGTTGTTGCCTGGCAGACTAAACTCACTAGCCTAAAAGCCATTGCCCCTGAAGAAGGCGGCGATGGGGAGATGCTTAAGGCTGCCTGGATCAAAGAAGAATTGGCCCGCTTTAATCTTTCGACTGTTGATTTTTACGCCAAAGATTCCAGAGTAAGCGCGGGAGTACGCCCCAATTTGATTGCCCAAATCAAAGGCGATTTGCCAAAGACCCTTTGGATTTTTGGTCACATGGATGTGGTTGGCGTTGGCGATTTGGCCGCCTGGAAGCATGATCCCTTTATTGTCCAAAAAAATGGGGATTGGCTAAGCGGTCGTGGCGTTGAAGATAATCAACAAGCCATTGTCAGTATGCTCATTTTAGCTTGGGCCATGGACAAATGCCAAATTCGGCCCCATCTTAGTCTAGGACTAACCTTCATGGCTGATGAGGAAAATGGCAGCCGTTTTGGACTGGAATACATTTTAGACCAAGCAAGTGATTATTTTAAAAAAGACGATATCTACCTTGTGCCTGATTTTGGCTCGCCTGATGGATCCAAAATCCAGATAGCTGAAAAAAGTGTCCTCTGGATCAAAGTAGAAGTAATTGGCCAACAATGCCACGCATCAACACCGGCTAAAGGGAAAAATGCCTTTTTGGCCGCAGCCAAGCTGATAACCCATCTAGATCAAAATTTAGCGACTCTCTTTCCCCAAAAAAACGACCTCTTT
The DNA here is from genome assembly GCA_017455745.1 of Desulfovibrionaceae bacterium. Classification (GTDB taxonomy): domain Bacteria; phylum Desulfobacterota; class Desulfovibrionia; order Desulfovibrionales; family Desulfovibrionaceae; genus Desulfovibrio. The sequence continues at coordinate 8,971 of JAFSZE010000059.1, forward strand.
GATCCCAACATATCAACTATAACCGTAACCAAACATTTGGCCAATGTTAGTGGGGTAAACATAGTCCCTGGCCGAGAAGTATTTTATTTAGACTGCAGAATTCTGCCAGAGGTCACATCTACCGATGCTTTTACGCTTATTACAAACTTGCTTGATGCTTACGCTAATAAGCTTGGCGTAAGCCTAAAATGTGAAATTGTCCATCACCACAAAGCCTCCTTTGTCGATGCCGAAAATCCAACCATCCCAAGCCTGAAAAAAGCCATCAAAAAGATCTATAACGTCGAACCAAAATTGATCGGTGTTGGTGGGGGCACTGTGGCTGCACAGCTGCGCGAGAGAGGCTTACCAGCTTTTGTCTGGTCCTGCATCGAAAATTCATGCCATCAACCAAACGAACATTCATCTATTAGGGCAACTATTAAAGATAGCTTAGTGTTTGCCAACCTTCTTTTTGATATTTGATTTTTGAAAAATAGATTGATGATTCTTACGCTCATAGTCAATTACCCCACCCCGTAAAGGGGTGAGGCTTGTAAGAAAATTATAAGCTTAATTGATTAGTCGGTATATTTAAAAAATATGCAGCCGTTTTTTCGAAATAGATTATAGGCACCAAGGGATGCTTCACAAGTTTATTGCTCTGCGATTATACATTAAACATCTCTGAGGGTAGGAGAAGTGTGTATAATTTATTTTTTGTAAAAAAAATAGTAAACTCGAAAAAACAACGACGATGTGAACCACATGGAAACTCCATGAATTATAATTTTGAGAAA
>JAFSZE010000060.1 GCA_017455745.1 Desulfovibrionaceae bacterium
CTGCCCCAACGATTTGATGGTTCTCGATCCGGCTGAAATGAAAGCTTACAATCAAGAACCCGATGCTTGTTGGGAATGCTACTCTTGTGTCAAAATCTGCCCTCAAGGTGCGATCACTGCTCGCCCCTATGCAGACTTTGCGCCCATGGGTGGTACCTGTATCCCCATGCGTTCAGCCGATTCTATCATGTGGACGGTTAAATTCCGCAATGGCAGTGTAAAACGCTTTAAGTTCCCCATTCGCACTACTCCTGAAGGTTCCATCAAGCCTTTTGATGATCCCAAGGGCGATGCTAAATTGGATGATGAAAAGCTCTACACCGAAAGCGCTTTGGTTACTCCCAAAACCGTTCTCGGCAAGAAGTTTGACGTCCAAGAAGCCGATAAGTCAGTCACTCTGTAATATAGTGCGAAAGGAGAACTCCCATGGCATTACTTCCTATCAAGGAAAAAAGTAAAGGTATTGACCTCGCCGAACCCACAGTTAAGGAACATGACGTAGATATTCTGATCGTTGGCGGTGGTATGGGCGCCTGCGGGGCTGCCTATGAAGCTGCTCGTTGGGGTAAAGACAACGGCGTAGACAACATTATGCTCTGCGACAAAGCTTGCCTCGAACGTTCCGGCGCTGTGGCTCAAGGATTGTCTGCTATCAATACCTATGTAGGTAAAGATCGCGGCAACACCCCCGATGACTATGTCCGCATGGTGCGTACTGACTTGATGGGCTTAGTCCGGGAAGACTTGATTTTCGACGTAGGTCGTCACGTGGATGACTCCGTGCATCTGTTCGAAGATTGGGGTTTGCCTTGCTGGATTAAACAACCCGATGGCAAACACAACTGGAACGGTGCTCAAGCCAAACAACAAGGCAAGTCTTTGCGGGCTGGCGATCCTCCAGTGCGTTCTGGTAAATGGCAGATCATGATCAACGGTGAATCCTACAAGTGCATCGTGGCCGAAGCTGCCAAGAATGCCTTAGGTGAAGCTCGTTACATGGAGCGTATTTTCATCGTAAAATTGCTCTTAGACGCCAATACTCCTAATCGTATCGCTGGTGCCGTAGGCTTTAATACCCGCGACAACGAAATTCATATCTTCCGTTGCAACGCCATGTTAGTGGCTTGCGGTGGTGCGGTAAATATTTACCGTCCTCGTTCCACCGGTGAAGGTATGGGCCGCGCTTGGTATCCTGTGTGGAATGCTGGTTCCACCTACACCATGTGTGCTCAAGTTGGCGCCGAAATGACCATGATGGAAAACCGTTTCGTACCCGCTCGTTTCAAAGACGGTTACGGACCGGTCGGTGCTTGGTTCTTGCTCTTCAAAGCTAAGGCTACCAACTATAAGGGTGAAGATTACTGCAAGACCAACGCTAAGATGCTTACCGCCTATGAAAACTTAGGCTATGCTAAAGGTAACATCATTCCTACCTGCTTACGTAACCACTTAATGTTACGTGAAATGCGCGAAGGTCGTGGTCCTATCTACATGGACACCAAGACTGCCTTAGAGACCACTTTCGCCACCATGAACGAGGAAGAGCAGAAGGATCTCGAATCCGAAGCTTGGGAAGATTTCCTCGACATGTGCGTAGGTCAGGCTAACCTCTGGGCTGCCAGCAACCGTGCTCCTGAAGAGCGTGGTTCTGAAATTATGCCCACTGAGCCTTATCTCTTAGGTTCACATTCAGGCTGCTGCGGTATCTGGACTTCCGGTCCTGATGAATCCTGGGTGCCTGATGAGTATAAAGTTAAAGCCTCCAATGGCAAGGTCTACAACCGTATGACCACAGTTGAAGGCTTGTTTACCTGCGCTGACGGCGTGGGCGCTTCTGGCCATAAATTCTCCTCCGGTTCACACGTTGAAGGCCGTATCGCCGGTAAACAAATGGTCCGTTGGGTCATCGATCACAAAGACTTCAAGCCTGCTCTGAAAGAAAAGGCTGACGATCTGGTGAAAGAAATCTATCGTCCTTACAACAACTACTTGGCTGGCAAGGACATCTCCACAGATCCAGTCGTCAACCCCAACTACATCACACCCAAGAACTTCATGATGCGCTTGATCAAAGCCACAGATGAATACGGCGGCGGCGTGGGTACCTACTACACCACCTCCAAAGCCCTCTTGGATACCGGTTTTGACCTCTTGAAGATGATGGAAGAAGACTCCGAGAAGTTGGCTGCTCGCGACTTACACGAACTGCTCCGCTGCTGGGAGAACTATCACCGTCTGTGGACCGTCCGCTTGCATATGCAACACATCGCCTTCCGTGAAGAGACCCGTTATCCCGGCTTCTACTATCGCGCTGACTTCATGCCGTTAGATGACAAGAAATGGAAGTGCTTTGTTAACTCCAAGTACGATCCTGCCACTGGCCAGACCACGATCTTTAAGAAACCCTACTATCAGATCATTCCTGACTAATAGGCAGCAAGTCTTGTTCAAGGTTGCCGAAGTGGAAATTTTTTATTCCGCTTTCTCCTGCTGCAATATTTGTTCTAATTTTGGGCAAACTTGACCTATATCATTCTACATATGGTAGATGATAAGACTTCTTGCTGGTGTCATTTTATTGGGCGGCCCTTTCGGCCGCCTAATTTCTGCTCAAGCCCTGGAGATCTATTTTTTCTGAAGATCTGTTTTTTAAAGATAGGCCAAAGATGCCTTAACGGTTGGGTCTAGATTTAAGAATTTTCAAGCGGCAGAGCGTATAATTTTTAAACATTTCAGTCATATCTCAGTTTCACACAGATTGTGATCATCCAGGCACTTTTGGGTTGTGCCAAGCTCGAAGGACTGGTTTTAACTAGCCTTTTTTCACGGCAATTTTACCTATCATTGTGATAGTCGTGAATCATTTTTAAACAAAAATCTTTCTGCCGTGAACAAAAGAGTTCTGACTGAATTTTTGTATTTACTGTATTTTGTGGTGTGACAGCTTAGCCTAAAAGATACTTTTCTTTTTAAAAAAATTTTCCTTGAACCTTGACGAGGCGGTGGCCCAAATTTTTATGCCAAGAAGAATTGGCGATATTGCCTGGCGGCTGCGTTCTTCTGTCAACAGAGATTGACGAGGTTCAACATTGCAAAGATCATCTTTTGAGTAACCTAAGACCATTTCTGGCTCTTTTGGGCCGTGAAATGGTCTTGACGTACTGGCGAAGCTCTTGGCAAGCTTTTTCTTCGCGAACAGAGCCTGGTTCTGTCTCGTGTTAACAACGCAGGAGGATATCAAGGATGTCCAATGCCATTCTCGTCGTGGGCGGCGGCTTTTCGGGCCTTACAGCCGCCATTGAAGCGGCGGAACTGGGTCACGACGTCTATATCGTCGAGAAGTCACCTTGGCTGGGTGGCCGCGTGGCTCAGCTCAATAAATATTTCCCTAAACTTTGTCCCCCCTCCTGTGGTCTGGAGATCCAGTTCCAGCGGATCAGGAAGAATCCCCACATCCATTGCTTAACAATGGCCCAAGTGATTGGACTTAGTGGATCCAAAGGGAAGTATAGTGTGCGGGTTCGGCTTGAACCGCGCAGAACACCGGCGCACAACGTTGATTTTACCTTTTTAGCTTCAGCGCTTGAAGGTGAGACACCTAGTGAATTTGATCTCGGACTCACAGGCCGCAAAGCTCTCTACAAGGCTATGCCCTTTGCCTATCCGCCTCGTTATGTGTTGGATGAAGCGACTCTGTCCAAAAGCGACCTGGCTCGCGTGGCCGGTCAAGCCAATCTCGACTTAAAAGAAGAAGCGCATGAGGTTGAACTTGAGGTGGGTTCCATTGTCATTGCCACCGGTTGGAAGCCTTATGATGTGACTAAGCTTGCCAATTTGGGTGCTGGTAATGTGAAAAACTGCATTTCCAATATGCAGTTGGAACGTTTGGCTTCACCTTTTGGTCCAACTCAGGGCAATATTGTGCGTCCCACCGATGGTCGTGTGCCTCATACGGTAGCTTTTGTGCAGTGTGCAGGTTCTAGAGATCAAAATCATTTGAACTATTGTTCCTATGTGTGCTGCATGGCAACATTGAAACAATGTTTATATTTGGCTGAGCAGCACAAAGATACTAAAATTACCGTTTTCTACATCGATCTGCGTGCTCCTGGCCGCTATGTTAAGGTTTTAGAAAAGGTACAAGCATTACCTAATGTGCATTTCATCAAGGGCAAAGTCGCTAACGCTACCCAAGGCGTAGGCAATACCGTGGACATTCAGGCTGAAGATGCCATTCGCGGCGAAAAATTGACTTTGAACTATGATTTAGTTGTCTTGGCTACGGGTATGCAGCCCACTTTGGCCACCGAGGATTGCGTCTTTCCTGTGAAGCTAGATGCTGATGGTTTCATCACTACAGGTGAGGAATCGGGCATCTTTGTGGCGGGTTGCGCTCAGATGCCTCTTGATGTCACCCGTTCTGCCCAATCTGCGACAGCTGCCGACTTGAAAGCGGTGCAAACGGTGAAAGGGAGGTAGGCGGCATGGCCGAGAAAATTGGCGTCTATTTTGACCTCGCAAATATTGGCGGTGGTGTTAATGTTCAGAGCTTGGCTGATGAGGCCACTAAAAAATGGGGCAATCTCATTGCTCTAACCAAATTAGTGCCGGAATTAGCTAAAGCCACAGATGAAATTAGAGCTGACATTGAGGCCCAAGGTTTAGACGGTGTCTTATTGTGTGGTGCCTCACCCCGCATCGATAACGAGCTCTACCGTTTTGCTGTTCCGGTTGATTATGTCAATCTGCGTGAACAGTGTGTGCTGGCCTACAAAAATCCCGATGGCAGTCCTTATATTCCTGCGGCAACAGCTCCTGCTAATTTGCAGCAGATGGCCCAAGACTATGTGCAGATGGGCGTGGCTAAAATGCAGAAAAGCACGCCTCCAGATTCTGCTGCCATTGAAGTTACAAGAAGAATTTTGGTCATTGGTGGTGGTTGGACTGGCTTAACAGCCGCAGCTGAAGCTGTTGACATGGGCTATGAAGTTGTTTTGGTCGAAAAAGCTGACAAATTGGGTGGTGCAGTTATCAATATGCCCACAGCTTCGCCCTTGGGTCCATCCTGGGAGTATAAATCACCCACCAACTTGGCCGACAAAGTGGCCAAAATCACCGGCAATATGCGCATTACCGTTTATTTAAATGCGGTTATGGCTAAATTGTCGGGTCAGCCTGGCCAATATACTGCTGAAATCAATGTTGCTGGTGAAGTTAAAACCGAAGCCATTGGCAGCGTGATTTTGGCTACCGGCTGGAAACCATTGGATCCCAAGTATCTTGAGCCCATGGGCCTTGGAAAATCATCCAAGGTTGTTACAGCCGCTGAATTTGGCAAGATGCTTTTAGCTGACGCTCCTCTTCCCAAACGTGTAGCTTTTGTGCTTGATACCACCATGGCTGAAGAGGCTTTAAAAGCTAAAGCTGCCGAGGCTGAAGCGGAAGCTGCTGCGGCTGAGCAAGCGCCTCAGGCCGAAGGGGCCGAGGGCGAAGAGAAAGCTTTTGTCAAAGCCGATCTTGAAAGCTTTGCCCACTTAAAATATTCCAATGCCGTGAATAGCGTGGGTATGTTGCGCTTGGCCAATACGGTTTGCGAGAAAACCGCTGATAAGTCCCAAGCCTACATCCTCTATAAGAACATGACCGTGCCTGGCATCTTGGAGCGTTTTTACAAGAAAATGCAGGATCGCTTGGGCGTCATGATGACCAAGGCCGATGTGACCGATATCCGTGAAGATGACGATCATATGGTTGTTGAGTGTAAAAACACTCTCCTTGGCCAAGATTTTAATCTGGAAGCTGATCTGGTTGTCTTACCCACAGGTCTTGTGCCAACCACAGCCAAAGATGTCACTGTTCAATTTGACTATCGCCAAGGCCCTGAATTTCCTGACTTGGAGCTTTTTGACGGCTTTGCCGACTCCAATTACATCTGCTTCCCCTACGAAACTAGACGTACCGGCGTTTATGCCGCTGGATGCGTTCGTCAGCCCTTAACATTGGATGCCTGCGAAGTTGACGCCAAAGGTGCTGTGCTTAAGGCTGTACAGTGCTTAGAAGCAGCCAACTTAGGTGTGGCTGTACATCCAAGAGCCTTAGACAATTCTTATCCTGTCTTTAATTTTGTGCGTTGCACCCAGTGCAAACGTTGTACAGAAGAATGTCCGTTTGGCGCCTTGGACGATGATGAAAAAGGCACTCCCAAACCCAACCCGGCTCGCTGCCGCCGTTGCGGCACCTGCTTTGGTGCTTGCCCTGAGCGCGTAATTTCTTTCGCCAACTACAACATTGATCAGATCGGCTCAATGATCCGTCAGGTGGTTGTGCCTGCTGATTTCAAGAAAGAAGGCCCACGCGTCTTGATTTTGGCTTGCGAAAACGATGCTTACCCAGCCTTAGATATGGCTGGTATGCGCCGTAAAGCCTGGAGTCCCTACTGCCGGATCATCCCAGTGCGCTGCTTAGGTTCAGTCAATGCCATCTGGATTTCCGATGCCATGAGCAAAGGTTTTGATGGTGTGGTCCTCTTAGGCTGCAAATACGGTGATGACTATCAATGTCACTTCATCAAGGGCTCTGAGATTTGTAACCGACGGATGCAGAACATTGCCGAGACCTTGGATCGGTTAGGTGTGCAGCCTGAGCGCGTTGCCCAGCTTGAGGTGGCCATCGATGAATATGACAAGGTGCCGACAATGATCGACAACTTCGTGGCACGCATCACGGCCTTAGGTCCTAATCCGTTCAAGGGAATGTAGGAGGTAGCTTTCATGGCCCAATGTACACTCAAACCAGATATTGACTTTAGCCGCAAGCTCTTAGAAGCCGGCGGCGATAGTCTGAAAAAATGCTACCAGTGCGCCACCTGCGCTGTAGCGTGCCCGATGGCGCCTGCCAATGCTCCCTATCCGCGTAAGGAGATGGTCTGGGCTTCCTGGGGCTTAAAAGACAATCTGAAAAACGACGTTGATATTTGGCTCTGCCATAACTGCGGTAACTGCTCAGATCTCTGCCCACGTGGTGCTAATCCTGCTGATGTGATGAGCGCTGCCCGCAATGTAGTCTATCAAGATTTGGTTGCACCCAAGGCAGTGGGTTCATTGATGAGCAAACCGAGCGGTTTACCCATCCTCTTTGCCATACCAGCCCTTTTATGGTTGCTTGTTTGGTGGATTAGAGCCGGATTTAATAACGGCAATTGGTTCCCCACCCGTGCTGACGGCAGCATCGTCTTTGGCGATATTTTCTATGGTGATTACACTATTGACCCCATTTTCATGCTGACGTTTTTTGCAGCCCTGTTTATAATTGGGCGAGGGGCCTATAAGCTCTGGCAAGCCTTTAAACCAGAGGGATCGGTGGCCGTAATTGGTCCGAAAAAATGTTGGCTCTGTCATCTCTGGGATGTTTTGGTTGAGGAAATTATTTTTGCCAATCACTTTGATGATTGTCAGGATGGGCCAAAAACAGGTCAGATTACCCATAGTCGTCGGGTAGGGCATACAATTTTGGTTTGGGCCTTCTGCCTCTTGGCCTTTGTTACAGCGGTTGTTGCCTTGGGGCACTGGGGCGGTAAAGTTATTCCAGCCATTGAAATTACAACGCCCTTGAAGCCCTTAAATATAATAAAACTTATTGCCAACCTAGGCGCATTCTTGCTTGTGGGCGGTTTAGCCATTTTAACTTTCCGCCGTATCTTTGAGAAACAGGATACGCACAAATCCAATTATTATGATTGGTATTTGTTGGGCGTAATCTGGGCTGTGGCCTTGACCGGTGTCTTTGCACAAATCTTTAGATTGGCCCAGACTGCTGAGTGCGCATTCTTTATCTACTATCTACATCTTGTGTTTGTTTGGATGCTTTTCGCTTACCTACCCTGGTCTAAATTGGGACACCTAGTGTATCGTACGGTGGCTCTGGTTTATGTTAGGATGTATGGGCGAAAAGGTTAGCGTGTATTAGAGGAAAAAAGCTAAGACCACATTTAAAATCAAGGTTTGATTTGAGTTTAGCTTTTAAACCTATCGCGCATGATTTGTTAAGCAAAGACTTTTATCTTAAATACGCTCTTTGCCCTTAATTATTAGTGAATATTCAGTCATATCTTATTTTCACATTAAAAACGTGCTCCATGCATCTTTAGGCGTGCCAAGAAAGAAAGCTGAAATCTTGAGTTAGACAAATTTAACTATCTTTTAACTATCATTATATGTGTTAGACGTGGATAAAAGATTTGTGACTGAATTTTTACAATCATTAAAACATTTAAATTTATGATCTCCTGAAGGTGTTCGAGATGTCAGATAGTAGTCGCAAAATGTTTCCCATCGAAACGGTCATGGCTTTGGTCGCAGGCAAAGACGGGATTGATATCAAAGAGATTGCCGGTTATGTGACTGGCTGTTCAATAGTCTGCGATGATCAGGCTAAAGTAGCAGGCCTTTTTGCTGCGGCTTGGTTGGCCCGCTGGTATCCCAATTTTACCGGCATGATTTGGTCAGAAAATCAGACTTGGCCGGCATTTGTGAGTCAGGCTAAGAGCCAGCTTGGCGAGAATGTGAGCTTGAATCCTATGGATGCCAGAACCAAAGAGATGGCCAAGCAAGCCTTGGATTATATGGCTGATGCTGCCAAGAGCGTGGCTGCTCAGACCGAAGCTACCATGAAGCTTGAAGAACGGGTGCGGGAGTTAGAGCCCTATCAAGCCCAAGCCCAGGCTTTGCAGAAGAAGGTCGATGAGCTTGAAGCCAAGGTTAAGACTTTAAATGCCGACATGGGTGGTTTGCGTCGCAAGGTTGCCGAGTTTGATGGCAAGGTGCCCTTGGATCAAGATGAGTTTATGAGCACTGTCAAAGATGCTATTAAAAACGGCTTGAAAGGCGTAGTCGTTGGTGGTGTTGCTGCTGGCGCTGCTGCAGCAGGTGCTGAAGGCGCTGCTGATGCGGCTCCTGCCGAGGCTGCTGAAGAAGATTTCGGCTTTGGCTTTGGTAGTTCCGATGCTGACGAAGGCGGCTTTGGTTTCTAAGAGTTTTGTCCGGCAGAAGCTCTTAGCAATAGATTAAGCTTATGCATTAGTGAATATTCAGTCAAAGTTGATTGCACACAAGAATGTACTGAATTTTTGCATACATTAAAAAAGGGGGGCTTGGCCTCCCTTTTTTAATGGCAAGTATTACTATTTACAAATAATCATGCCGCAGAGTTAGTCTACATAAAGTGAATTAAAATAGGCTAATTTGTAAGGCTTTTTTATATCTAGAAATTTATTTTTGATAGACGACAAAGTAGAATCTGTTCTAGGCATAAGAGATTTTTTCTATTCATGGACTTAATAGCAATAGATATTAATTAATGGCTTAAATTAAAACTAAAAGAAATACAACTATCCGACGTCTTAGAATAGCATAATAATCATATATTGATACATTTGCAAAAAAATTCTGAATGATTAAGATTTGGCCAAGGTTAGGCGTTGTTTTATAAATGGTAATATTGATAAATGATATTATAATTAACACTTAATAGATATTGTTTTATTTAATATGTCTAGTTTTAGAATTTATTCGTATCTAGTTTTATTATTTACACAGCTTTAATAGTATACAATATAATACTTGCGTTAAATTTTTTTTGATTTGTGCAAAAGTATGGATTTTTACAAATTAGCTATTTCTTTGTTTGGAATGGTTAGTATTTTATCGTTCTATCTAATTTTTGATATAGCTATATCGATGTCAAATGATAAAATAAAAGACAGTATCCATAAATTATTGCCATGGATAAATCTTAATACAGATAGATGTGAAAGGAGTGTAAAATACATGGAATGTAATCTAATAAAATGTTGATAGTCATAATCTTTGATATTTTGCGGAAAGAAAATCTTTTTTTATGTAAAACTAAAATTCTTCCTAGACCCATTTATCTTGATATATTTTGCTAGATGCCCAAAGTCTTAGCAGGTTCACTCAAATTTTTTTGTAAAGAATCACTGCACAAAGATCTTAGAACAATCTTCTTTTCTTTTTTTAAAATTTTTGCTAAGATGAGCTAAAATTTTTGCCTCACTGACAAAAAACAAAACGGCTCTGGACTTAAAAAAATCCCTTCTTTTAAGCCCGGCGCCCCACAGACTCTTGACTATTCTAAGCCTCTTCTTAATGTTTAAAAAAGTCTTGCCAAATAAGCGATATTCTAAATTTTTGTCAGCTGTCTGCCAAGAACCTTCTGCTGTGTGCTAAAACTTCAAGATTTATATTTGGTTAGCAAAACTTCTAGGGCTAATTTTTCTGGGGAATAGCTCAACAAATGCGCCCAAGACCTAAAAATCGCTGCCCATAGAAGTGTATTTGCCAAACTAAAAAAATTTTTTAGCCAATTTTTCCTGTAGAAAAGTATAGACTGTATTCAAAAACTTAGAGCTACTCATAAAAATCATAGTTTTGGGCTATGAAAGGGGAGAATTAATGACAGTTCTGTTCTATCTTCTTGGCTATCTCGCCATAGCCAGTTTTATCGTTTTAGCCTTTACCAAAATCAAAGGCTATCTTAAGGCAAGCCCCCTTCATGTACGTTGGGAACTCTACCCTGTCCCCCATGAAGGAAAAAAAGCCAGCTATGGCGGAAGCTTCATGGAAGGATCCGAATGGTGGACCAAACCTCGCCACATTGAGCATTTGGGCGATATCATGGGAATTTTCAAGGAAGTTTTACTCCTCGAAGCGACCTTCAAACATAACCATGCCCTCTGGTTCCGTACCTATCCCTTCCATTTTGGCCTTTATATGTTGATGGGCGGTACCATCATTTTAGCGATCACGGTTATTTGCGGTCTTCTTGGTGCCAGTGAAATTTGGGGCGATGTGGCCAAAATGGGCGGAATGGTCACCTTCATTCACAATGTCATCAATGCCATAGTTTTGATCGGTGCTTTTGGTATTGTGGGTGGCGGTATTGCTTTAATTTGCCGTCGTATGTGTGATGAAGGTTTAAAAGTTTACACAACCAAGGAACACTACTTAAATCTTGCTGTTTTCGTGCTGTTTGGCTTGTTGACGTTGGCTGCTTGGGCTTTCAATCCTGACTATGCCGTCTTGGCCGGCACATTTATCCATAATTTGATTCTATTTAATTTCCAGCCCATTGATAGTTTCTTCTTCAATGCCAGTATGCTTTGCGGCTTTTTTGTTTTGATCTGGATACCAATCACAAATATGCAGCACCTCTTGCTGAAATATTTCATGTACCACGATATTCGCTGGGGCGATCGGCCTTTAGGCGAAAGCAAAAAGGATCAAGAAACTATTACCAATGAGTTATTGAAGTACAAAGTCTCATGGTCAGCTGAGCACATTGCAGGCGATGGTTCACCTAAGACTTGGCTTGATGTCGCGACATCTGTAAATAAAAAGTAAGATGAGGAGAACATATCAATGAAAAGACCGCTGACCATAAATGATATTTCCACAGCTGAAGGTCAAATGGTGCAAATCGATGAGCAAGATTTGCCACCTCAGCGTCTGGATCTAAAATTTTTACCATGGAAGCCCTACACTGAAGAACAGAAAAAAACGTTTGCTTGTCTTTTGGATGAAGTAAACGTTTTAAATATCCCCGTCCCCCAGAGCAAAGCTGAAGAAGAAGAGCTAGTTAACAAGTTCTTGAATGGTATGCGTAAGCTCTTCACTACAGAGAACAACTTTACCTGCTTACCAATGCTTGAAACAAGCATGGATAACTGTGTGCAGTGTAATTCATGTTCTTCGGCCTGCCACCTCTATGAAATGTCAGGCCACAATGAAATGTACCGCCCCAACTATCGCTCGGAAATTTTCCGTCGCATCTATAAGCAGTACATCAAAAAAGAGCCTTTCGCCAAATGGCGTTATGGAGACCTTGATCTTAACTGGAAGACCATCGCTAGACTTGGCGAATTGGCCTACCGTTGCAACCTCTGCCGTCGTTGCGCTCAAACCTGTCCCATTGGCGTTGACAATGGTTTGATTGCCCGTGAAATCCGTAAACTTTTCAGTCAGGAATTAGGCATTGCTCCTCGCGAGCTGCACACCAAGGGTACTGTTTTACAATGCGATGCCGGTTCATCCACCGGCATGACACCTCAGGTTGTGCAAGACAACGTGGAATTCATTGATGAAGATTACTCGGAAATCACAGGTGTGGGCATTCACACACCCTTCGATGTCAAGGGTGCCGACATTTTGCTTTTGCACAATGCTGGTGAAATCATCTCCTGGCCTGAAAACATTGCTGCTTTCTCCTTAATCTTCCAGGAAGCCGGTCTATCTTGGACTTTATCAAGCAAGTGTGCAGGTTACGATGGCGTAAATTACGGTGTCTTCTACGATGATGCTCAGCTAGCTAAAATTGCTTTGCTGCATATGCAAGCTGCCAAAGAGTTGGGCGTCAAAAAAATTGTCGTCGGCGAATGCGGCCATGCTCATAAGGCCGTGACTGTTATTGCCGATCGTGTAATTCCTTATGAACTACAGGTACCACGCGAGAGCTGTTATGTTACTTTGCGTGATATCGTTATGAGCGGCAAGCTTAAACTAGATCCCAACCGTAACGACTTTCCAGTCACACTACATGATCCGTGCAACATTGTGCGTTTGATGGGCATTGTGGAGCCTCAGCGCGAAATTTTGCGCAAGATTGCCCCGCAATTCAGAGAAATGCCTTGCCATGGTGTTGACAACTACTGCTGCGGTGGTGGTTCTGGCTTTGCCATTATGACCCGCAACAACATTGATGAATGGCGTGCCAACATCACAGGCCGGATGAAGATGTGGCAGATCGGCGAAGCCTTTAAGGAGTGCTTGGGCCCAGAAACCAAAAAATATATCTGCGCTCCCTGCTCCAACTGTAAAGGTCAGATCCGCGAATTGCTTGAGCACAACGATCTATTTACCAAAAATAGCTTTGCCTACGGCGGCTTAGTTGAGTTGATCGTTAACTGCATGGTGAATGTTGAGCCTGGCTTTATTAAATGGGGCGAAGACGAATAGTCTTTTTTTTTAGGATCAATGCTTTTATAAAAAGCGCCGTAAAACTCCAACCCTTTATGGGTTGGAGATAAAAGGCGCAAAAAAAGCTTGAAATTAATATATAAGTATGTTAAATTAAATAAAATTTAAAAGGAAGGAGGTGGTTATGTGTATGGAGTTATAC
>JAFSZE010000061.1 GCA_017455745.1 Desulfovibrionaceae bacterium
CTACTACAAAAAAGTAGAATAATTTTTTATTTACTTATGCACTCCATTGGCACATCTTTTACATTTACCGCGCATTTCAATAGAATTATCATCCAAGTCAAGCCCAAGTTCATTAAATCGTGATCGCATAGATGCATAAAGTTCAGGATCATTAATTTCTTTAACCTGTTGACAATCTGAACAAATAAAAATTAAAGATGCGATATTTTTGTGATGACAAGTGCATGGAACATAGGCATTTAAAGAAGAAATTTTATGTACAAGACCAAGTTCAATTAAGAAATCCAAACTACGATAGACAGAAGCTGGCGTAAGACGCAAGCCCTCCCCGCTCAATTGTTCCAAGAGGTCATAGGCTTTTGTGGGGCAATCAGAAGACAATAAAGTAGTAAGCACCAAACGGCGTAAACGTGTCAGACGTACCTTTTTCTCAGCACATAGAGCCTCGGCCTCAGCAAGGGCCTTAGCTACTAGTTCTTGACGATCCTCTTTAGGCTCATCCTGCATTGATCATTCCTCATGGGTCATGTAGCTAACAGTACTCGTCTAACAAAAGTTTATGTTTTGTCTACTTAGAATATAAAATCTTAAACCGTATTATATTATTTTTAAAAATTTTTGGTAAACATTAGCTGTGACGAGTTTTGGTAACAAAGTATACTTTCAGTAAATTATTTATAACTTTTATGCTTAATTCTTGACAAATAAGAGATAATATATATTTATTTTCCCCATATCTTAGCTAAAGAAGGAGGATCCCATGTCTAGTTTTAATCTATACTTAGCCTAAGCCGCCGTTTCCTTGCTTTAAGACCCCATCATGAATAGTAGTTCCCAGACGTCACCTGATAATGCCGCTCCCCACACCACAAGCAATGGTGGTGTTAAGACAAAGGAGGAAATCGCGGCTAGTCAAGCTAGTAGGCATACCAAGAAGGCCATTGCTCTAAACCTCATAAAGACAGGTAATTTCACCTTACGTCAAATAGCCATGATGGCTTATGTGTCTCTTGCCACTGTTGGCAGAATTAACGCTCTGTACAAGGCAAACCCAAATCTCTCTGAGGCTGATCTTGTTGAGCGTAAGAGAGGTCCTGACCCCGACCCCTTCAAGGTGGTTTCATGGTCTGTATGCATCGCCATACAGTTCATTGTGCATATGTGCTTTCCGTAAGCTTAGGCAGCGATTCCAGTGTATGGTCGGTCCAGGCCATAGCCATTCTGTTAAAAGAGTTTTTTGACATCAAAGTTTCTATGAGTTTTCTATATAAATTCCTACGCTATACAATGGGTTTTTCGTCTAAGGCAGCCACGAAGCATAACCCAACCCGCAACCTGATGCTTATCAGGCGATTTGTCGAAAAAAGATATCGAGAAATCGTCATCCAAGCCTTGAGGAGGGGGGAGATAATAGTTTTCTTGGATGAAGTGCACATTGCCAGTGACGGGAGATGCCGTGGCATGGCTGGCATAGGCAGACGTGCCACCGTTGAGCATGTGCAGGGTGTCGAGCACTCTCAAGGCACAATTTTGACATTTATTGGGCCTTCAGGGCTCTTCGATCAGACGATGACTGCCGAGTTATTTATTAGCTGCCTTAAGCAGCTGTTTGATCGGCACCGTGGGAAGAAGTTCTTTTTAATTCTTGACCAGGCGCAAGCTCACACCGCCAAGATCACGAAGGTGTTTCTTAACAGCAAGAAGACTAGGAAGGTCGCTTCATACGAGTACCTTCCGCCAAAGGCACCCGAACTCAACCCTGTAGAGCAATACAATAGCAAGTTCAAAGATGGCTTGGATAGAATCCTAGCTCGGAATCAGGATGAGCTGCACATGAATGCCGGAAAGCTCACGGGA
>JAFSZE010000062.1 GCA_017455745.1 Desulfovibrionaceae bacterium
AAATTTTTTAGACCGTGGTATGGGAGCCGTGAATTTTTATACAACAAACCACGATATTGTCTTTTTATTGCTCATGCTGAAGCTGCAGAATTAAAAAAAATGCCCCTGGTGCTGGAAAGAATTGAGAATGTTCGTGAATTTAGATCAAAGAGTAAAAGTTCTGTAACAAAATCTTTGGCTGATACACCTGCACAATTTAATATCGAACGAATTTCTACGCAAAACTATCTCGTTATTCCTAAGGTTTCATCATCAGGAAGAAAATATATTCCAATTGGTTTTTTAAACTATAATACACTGTCTAGCGATCTATTACACGTCATTGAAAGTACAAATTTATACCATTTTGCTATTTTGACATCTTCTGTTCATATGTTATGGTTAAAAACTGTAGGTGGTAGACTAAAAAACGATTATAGATATTCTAGATCTATAGTTTATAATAATTTTCCATGGCCTAAAAAGCCAAAAGATACATCCAAAATCGAAACTTTAGCCCAAAATATACTTGATATAAGGGCTAATTATTCCAATTCATGTTTAGCTGACTTATATGATCCTAATTTAATGCCAGCTGATTTACGCAAGGCACATAAAAATTTAGACAATTCTGTTTTGTTTTTATATAAACTAAAACATAGCGCTACAGATAATGAAATTTTGAATAAATTATTCTCAATGTACAAAGAATTGACAGCAGAAAAAGAATAATATAGATATATTATAATATCAAATGACTTCTGCTAAAAAATAATCTTATTTAGCTATATCACTTTAATTCTTTGCTTGACTTCCACCTATAATAAAACAATGTAAATTAGTCCAAATTACCGCAATTATTACATTCCTGCATAATGTTGCAACAAATTAGCCAGCTAACAAGAGACATAGTGAGATATATCGAAATTTAGATAGATATGCATAGATAGCCGTATTCCAAAAATATGGCAGAAATGTAATAATATCAATTAGCTTTTTAGATATTGAAATATTTTTTAATCAATATCTATTGGTTATACCATAATCCGATCAATCTGCTATCATAAATCATTCTTATAGTAGCAAAAAAGATTTCCCGTTCATCCATATATTTATATTGATCCAAATACGATTTAAAATGAACTCATTTTGGAGGGAATAATGGACCAACAAGATCTTGAGTATTTCCGAAATCTCTTAAATGATATGTTGGCAGATGCAACCCGCAAAGGCGATTCCACCATCAAAGATATGACTGGCAGTACCGAGCTCTTTGCTGATCCGGCTGATAGGGCTACTGCTGAATCTGATCGTGCCTTTACATTGCGCATTAGGGACCGCGAACTGCACTTGATCAAAAAAATACAAAGCGCCTTGCAGCGTATCGATGATGGAAGTTATGGCATTTGCGACGAATGCGGAGAAGATATCAGTATTTCACGTTTAAAGGCTAGACCGGTTACCCGTCTCTGCATCAAATGCAAAGAACAACAAGAGAATAACGAAAAAAATAAAGGTCGCTACGCCTAAGCCAAATCATGGATGCACATCTTTTAAGGCGTGTCTATCAAGCCTCCGCGCAACTGCTTTGTAATGCCAGATTGGAGAAAATTCAGTCGGTTGGCGATGATCTATTTTGCTTTCGCTTTTTCACAAGCCAAGGAAAACTGCAGCTCTGCCTAAAATCTGGCCATCAGGGATCTTTACTTTTTTTTACCAAACATCCCTTGACCCTTGGCCAAGATCCTACAGCTTATGTGATGCGCTTACGCAAATACTTAACCAACCAAAGAGTAATTTCGACAGTCTGCCAACCATTTGCCAGAAAAATCTGGCTACTTTTAGGCGGAAGCAATTACCCGCAAAAAGAATTACCCTGGCTCCTCTTAGATCTACGTGAAGGCGTATCGCTAAAGTTCATGACTGCTGCCGAAACCCCGGCAGATGAAATCGTTCTCTGGCCTCAAACGGCAGATTTGACTGCTGCTTGTGAAGATTGGCGACACTGGCCAGTTTTAACACCAAAACTTAGGCGAACCCTGGCTAAACTTAGCCCAAAAGATGCTGCTGCGCTTTTGCGTGACCTTGAAGAGGGTGGGGGAGATGTTTTTCTCTACCGCTCAACCGATACAGATAAAATCAGTCAAATTCTAGCCTGGCCTATCCCAGATGCCAAAGAGAAAAATCTCAAGGAAGAAATTTCATCTGACATCCTAGGAGCCCTTGAAAAGGCTGGTCAAGAGCTTGTCTTTGAAGAAACGCTCTTGGCGGCTGATCGTGCCCAAGCTCAAAAGATAGCCAAAGAACGCAAACGCTTAGCCAAGCTAGCCCAAAAGTTAGACGAAGAAGAAGAGCGGCTGCTAAAGATGTGCCAGGCTCAAGAAAACGCCCTTATCATCCAGCAAAACCTCTGGCAGATCGAAAAACAACGCAAAGTCGAGAGCATCACACTTAAAGATTATTCCACAGACACAGACAAAACGCTCGTACTTGATCCAAGACTTAGCATTCTGGAAAATATGCAGCGTTTTTTTCATACTGCTGAACGTGGGCAACGCGGTCTCACTTTTTTGGCCAAAAGGAAAGCGGCCCTCCACGAAGAAGAGCAAAAACTGACTCAAGGTTTAGCGCCTAAAAGTCAGAACCAAAATAAAGCGACCGAGCCTTCTGCCCAACTTTTACCCAAGAGTGTCCAAGGATTTCGCAGCTCTGATGGGTTCCTACTTTTGCGCGGGCGCACAGCTCAAGGCAACCTAGAAGCCCGCAAGTTGGCCAAAGGCCATGACATTTGGCTCCATACGGCTGGAGGCCCAGGATCTCATGTCATCATCCGGTTAGCCTATCCCGGCCAAACTATTCCCGAACAAACCCTCTGCGAGGCCGGACAACTAGCTGCCATTAAGAGCTGGCAAAAAGATGCTCATGATGCTGAAATTACCTTTGCTGAAATTAGACATATCAAACCCATGCGCGGTGCGGGAGTCGGTACGGTGCGTATCGATAAAGTTTTAACTACACGCCAAGTACCTCTTGATCCAAAAATTGAAGAACGCTTAACACCACGCGATGGTGAACCCAACTAACTTGTGCCATAAACGAGATCATTAATGCGCAAGATCATGGACTTACATTTAACCAAATTTTTGGGACCACGGCTCATGTGTATGCCCGTCTATTTTTGCGTACAGAGGCTTATTTGTTCCAACATTACGCGGCCAACGTAGTATTAATTGCCACAAGCTTTTTTGCGTTGAGGCGACTTCTTGCCAAAAGCCTAAAAATTCGTTAGAGTCTCCCCGTAACTTTTCTTGCTACATATTTTTCGTCGCGGAAGGATGGCAGAGCGGTTGAATGCGGCGGTCTTGAAAACCGTTTAGGGTTTACGCCCTACGGGAGTTCGAATCTCTCTCCTTCCGCCAGAATTTTATAAAAAGCGCCTTTTATCTCCAACCCTTTATGGGTTGGAGATAAAAGGCGCAAAAAAAGCTTAAAATTAATATATAACTATGTTAAATTAAATAAAATTTAAAAGGAAGGAGGTGGTTATGTGTATGGAGTTATACGACAGCAATTAAAACATTTAAATAAAGTAGAATATTTAAGTTTAAAAGAATTAGCACATATT
>JAFSZE010000063.1 GCA_017455745.1 Desulfovibrionaceae bacterium
GCCTAAATTTTAGACTCAGTGCTTGAATCTTAGACTAAAGCTAAGACATAGATTACCAAAGTCAAGGGGCAAAATTAGGAAAATTTAAAAAACTTAAAATTATTTTTTCTCCCTAGCCGTGGGCTAGGGAGAAAAAATAATTTTGGCTCAAACCGATAACAGTTTTTGTACAAAATAATACCAATTCGGTGTAAACTGATAATATTTTCTGTCGCAAATAATAGTAATATTGTCCAATCTAATAATACTTTGTGTTATAAACGAGAATACTTTTATCCCAATGGATAATACTTGTAGTTAAAGCAAAATCAAATTGGAAAATAAAAATAGTAACAAAAAATATAACTAGCAAAAACACTTAGATCAGTATTCACGCCAATTAAATTTAAGATATGATCTCTTGCAAAAAAATTCCCTTTGATTGAAAAATTTTCGAAAAGCCATGCTTATTTTTTCGGCTTATTTTCTTTTTTGATCTTATTTTTTTGAGTTGTGGGATTATTCAGAAAATTTCCTTCCCTATAGTTAGGTAAGAAATTTCTCTTAATTTGCAATTAATCTACTATCATTTTGCTATTAATTTATCAGATATGACATTATTAACCTAGTTTTTATCTTTATCTGTTATCTTACAAAAATATAAACAAGCAGGATTAAGCGTGCAAAGCGTAAGTTTAAAAGATATTGGGTAACTTGATATTGCCAGAGATATTGCCCATCTCGCGTTCTAAAGTTTCATGGGAAATACGCAAAGCCTCATTGACAGCAGCCATAACCAAATCCTGGAGCATTTCCACATCTTCACAGGCTTTAGGCTCAATTATCAAGTTCTTTAACGTCTGCTTGCCAGTAACAACAGCCTTAACCATGCCACCGCCACTAGAAGCTTCAAATTCTTTTTCGGCTAGACTTTCTTGGACCTGACTGATTTTGCGCTGCATAAGTTGAGCTTGGCGTAAAATCTCATTCATATTGGGCATAGGGATCTCCTAAATTTTAACTTATTTTTGGCAGAAGTCTCCCAAATAGTGGGAGATTAAGTGCCGCACTCTAACTAATCTTCTTATACAACACAAGACCGCCATGTATGATAATGACTGCTTAGTGTTAGGTTACTCAAAGTTACTTATTGGTAACTTCCATTTGGTAGGTACATATTTTTTTGACATAATCTGTAATATATAGACAATCTGTCGGCAAAAGCACAAAGAGACTAAATTTTCTATACAGAAAATGCTTTTAACTTTTAAGTATCTACGATAAAGAATTTTTTGTAACCCTAAAAAGTACCGTAAAACAAATAATATGAGCCCAAAGGGTTGGCCAAAAATTGGTGAGTAGTACTCTTACTCTTGCTCTTATCCTTATTCTTAGTCTTATTCTTATTCTTATTCTTACTCTTACTCTTACCCTTGCTCTTACTCTTATTCCTATAAATCAAGATAGTTCTATTCTTTTTGGCCTATATATCTGTATTAAAAAAGTCTTTCTTAGAGAACTTTCGCATAAAAAGCTATACGCTTATAACCCTCTCTGTTATATCATTCTCTGTACAATTTCACTCTCTTGTACACTTAGATTATGCTTTCAAACTTTTAAATTTTCATGTTGTTTGTTTTTATGCTTTTATGAGTGCAGGCTTTTAGACTTTCAAGATAATGCTAGAAAAATATAGACACACATAGGCTAGGTGATATGTAATATTTTAGGCGTATGCTTTGGCTCTTTAGCTATTAATAGAACGAAGTTGAGCGATTGCACAAATCATCACACTTAATCACTTGAGCACCCAAAATGCGAAAACACGGCTGCAGCTCTTCACGGTCATACGCTAATTTTTTAAGCACATCTTCTGGTCTAGTTTCCTTTGGTTTAACCACATCCACTTCAGTCTTAGCAACTTTCAAATAAGCAGCCAAACACATAGACAAAGGATTTTTTTGCTGCAAAACCTGCTCATAGCCGCGAGAGCTTGTGGGTGCAATCAAAAATTTATTGCCAAAACGTGTCATGGTAACCGCACCTAACAGACGCGGCTGAAGATTGGCTTCCGGATGATCCTGGCACCAGCTAGCAGAAAATTGCCAAAAAAGTCTGGCATCAAAAGTATTGATGTCTATATTGGCGCCGCCCAACTCTTCCAAATTCTCATCCGCATTCTCATCTAAATCATCATCAGACCCGTCATCCAAGGTATAGCTAGAGTCAAACGTAGAAGAAGGTGTTTGTGGTTTGCTTGCAGGTTCATCTTGGCTAGCAGCAACTGCGTGCGTATTGGCCAAAGAAGCGTTAGAATAAGCACCTGCTTGGCTTGCGTTTGTAAGATTACATTCAGCTGGCTTTAAATCTTGGGCTTGGGCCTGGATTGAAGTTTGAGATTCAGCTTGCGTTGGATCTGGCGTCTCAACTGGCTTGAGTGATTGAGCTTGATCTTGTGTAGAAGCTTGCGATTGAGTCTCAGGCAGCTTGGGTGCTTGATCTTGAGATTGCTGAGTAGATTGAGTTTGAGTGTGAGCTTGAACTTGGCCTTGGCCTTGTGGTTGAGTTTGAGCTTGGGCACAAGCTTGCGTTTGTTGGGATGTTTGAACGTGGCCTAAATCTTGGGTTGGCGAGTGCTCGTAAGCTTTAGCTTGGGCTTGATTTGCATCTTGTCCCGTCGCAGGGCGAAGATTAGAACTTACGTTTTGTGAAATTTGAGATGCCTGATGGGATTCTTGTGTGGCATAATTTGGCGTTGGAGTTGGATTTGGTTGGCCACCTCCGGCCCCAGGAATAGATCCTTGATTATTTTGTCCGGATCCTGATCCAGAAATACCCGTGGCTGCCTGCCATTCAGAGACATTGTCTAGGGGCAAAAGTTTTGGCAAAAGGGCCAAGTTTAGGAGCAATAGTTCCAAGGCTGAAGCAGGTTCGGTACTTTGGACAACACTTCTTTGTGCATCTAAGACTAGCTGCCAAGCTGCATGAAGATGAGCTGGACCAAAGCGCTTGATCTCTTTGGTGGCAAGTTTAGTCTCATCAGGAGTCAATTGCAGAACTGACCAGATGCCTTGGCCAGCCTGGGTGGTTAAAAAGAGTGTGCGTAAATGGCCCGCAAGTTCTGTTAAAAGAAATCCAATATCCACGCCTCTACGCAAAATGCCACGCGAGAGTTGAATTACAGATGTGGCATCTTGATTATAGATGGCGTCAAAGAGTTGTTCAAAGAACTCTTGACCAGCCAAACCTAAGACTTCACGGGTAACTTGGACTGTTAAGCCTTCACCACCAAAAGCTAAAGTCTGATCCAAAAGGGACATACTGTCCCGAACGCTTCCCTGGGCCCTTTTAGCAATCAAACGTACAGCATCTTCTTCAAAGGGTAGGTTTTCGTTCTGCAAAACTTTATGCAGATGATCGACAATCTCTTCTTCATTTAAGTGGCGAAAAGTGAAATGCTGACAGCGGCTAACGATGGTTATGGGGAACTTATGCACTTCAGTTGTGGCCATCATAAAGACCACATGTGGTGGTGGCTCCTCCAGTGTCTTTAAAAGAGCATTGAAGGCCGGTGTGGTCAGCATATGCGCTTCGTCAATGATGAAGATCTTATACCGACCTTCCATGGCGGAGTAGCCAACAGTTTCACGCAAGGCCCGCACATCATCAACTTTGTTGTTGGATGCACCGTCTATTTCGACCACATCCACATGGCCGCCCTGCATGATCTTGCGACATTGCTCGCATTCATTACAAGGTTCGGCACATGGCGCATGGGCACAATTCAAGGCTTTAGCGAAAATACGGGCAATGGTTGTTTTGCCAACACCACGTGTGCCGCTAAACAGATAGGCACAGGCGGGGCGATCCTCAAGGCTAGCCTTGGAGAGCACCGCCTTAACCATTTCCTGCCCAGCCACGTCCGCAAACTTTTGCGGGCGATAGCGGGCAGCTAATGATAATTTTTTTTGTGCGTCCACAGTCTTTTAGAATGTGTAAGAGTCTAACCAATGCTTATATTTGGGATTATCGCCATTAACAATGCTAAAGAATTCTTTTTGCAGATGTTTGGACACAGGACCAGCATGACCTGCGCCAATGGTTCTGCGATCAACCTCGCGAATGGGCGTTAACTCAGCTGCTGTACCGGTAAAGAAAGCTTCCTCAGCTGTGTATAACTCATCACGGGTGAACTGTTGTTCTTCCACTGTATAGCCTAAATCACGGGCCAATTGGATGAGACTATCGCGGGTAATACCACCTAAAATGGAGGTCAAAGGTGTTGTTTTGATGATGCCATTGCGCACCATAAAGATGTTTTCACCTGTGGCTTCAGAGACAAAGCCATTGGTGTCCAGCATGATAGCTTCATCAAATCCGTCTTCTTTGGCTTCGATCTTGGCCAAAATGGAGTTGATATAGTTGCCGGCAGCTTTAGCTTTAGACATACTACAGTTCACATGGCTTCTAGCAAAAGAGCTTGTGCGCACGCGAATGCCTTTTTCTAAGGCTTCAGCACCCAGATAAGCGCCCCAAGACCACACGGCAATGATTGTATGGACCGGATTGTTGCCAGGATAAACACCCATCTCACCATAGCCCACAAAGGACAATGGTCTAATGTAAGCATCGGGCATTTTGTTGGCTTTAAGAGTCTCGATGATGGCTGCTGAAATTTCGTCAACTGTTTGCGGGATCTCCATGCGCAAGATCTTGGCAGAATTGATCAAACGTTGGGCATGATCGTGCAAGCGAAACACTGCACTTGATCCATCGCTGCACTTATAAGCTCTTATTCCTTCAAACACAGCGCTTCCATAATGCAAAGCGTGCGTCAAGACATGCACATTGGCCTCTTGCCAAGGCACAAGTTTCCCGTCAAACCAAATGTATTCAGTAGCATTCATAAAATTTTTACAGCGTTAAATCTGACTCAAATTTTTTAAACTGAGCCCCGCTGTCTCCCTAAAATTTTAAAAAGTTGATAAACCTAGCAACAATACTCAAAAAGATCTTATCACAGATAGCGTTGCAAGGCTAAAAGTCTTGAGGGCATCTTAAGCTTAACTTTGCCCAAGTCTCTAGCCGCGAGCCACGAAATGTTTAATTTTAAGCTGTAGCGAAAGCTTGAAACTCCCTATCTGCTAGGAAACTTGGTAAGTTAAAATTGTGACAATCTCCACTGAGAATCGCAAATATTGCTGCAAAAAAAGAAAAGAGTCAACAAATAGCCAAATTTGCGCACGGCTCGAAAATATGGGCTGGGATAATGCCTAAAGATAGGCTTTGGCAGCAATTTTTGTTACGCTCTAAGACCAAACGCTTGGCCCAGGCCAATCATAGCACATCGGTTTAGCGCCATTGATTTTGAGATATATTCTGCCCTCAAAAATCTTGACGGGATCCTTGGGAAACTCTTAAAATTAAGCCGCGCTTTTGAGATTTCATCTTAAACAAGATTTTAGATGAGCCTTATGGTTATACTTAAAAGTAATTGTAGATTAGCTAAAAAACAAATTCTTGTTTTTTAGCTCAAGCTAAGAGCATATCCCAATCTATTAAATTAAACTGCAGATTTTTTGGTCAAAGCGATACTTCTACAAACTCACTATCTTCAAATTTCGTTTTTAAATTAAGTTGTATAAATTTAATAAAATCATTATGTCTCGCATTTGCTTGCAGGAAAAATACTATGGAGCAGACATATTTACTTGGCATTGATGCCGGCGGCACCCATACCGATGCTGTTTTAGTCAAACTTGGCGATCAAGGCGCTAGCATCGAAGCCTGGGCCAAGGCCAAAACAGATCACTCCGATCTGCCCAAATCCATGCGCGAAGTTTTAACCAATTTAAAGGAAGAGCGTCCAGATCTTGATCTAAGTCAAGTCAAAGACATAAGCTTAGGCACCACACTAGCTGTAAATGCCTTAGTGCAGGGCAAAACCGACCCAGTGGGTTTACTTTTGTCAGCCGGATCTGGGTTATCGGCCGAACGTTTTGTCATTGGTGAAAACTATGCAATTGTTGAAGGCGGAGTGGATCACAGGGGCGTTGAGGTCAAAAAACTTAATTGCCAAAAGTTGGACTCTATCTTTGCTCAATGGCAAAAAAAAGGTGTTAGAGCTACCGCTTGTGTGGGTAAATTTTCGCCTAGAGCCACAGAGCATGAGACAACCTTGGGACAATTATGCCAAGATGCTGGTTTTGCCGTAACCCTTGGCCACAGACTTTCAGGTGAACTAAATTTTCCTCGACGTATTGCCACAGCCTATTACAATGCAGCGGTCAAACGCATCCAAAATAATTTTTTGGATGCTGTGGAAAAAACCTTGGCTTCCTTTGAAATCAAAGGCCAAGTTCGACTCTTAAAGGCCGATGGAGGCGCCATTCCCCTGGAATTGGCCAGAAAGGAGCCTGTACAATCCATTTTATCTGGTCCTGCAGCTAGTGTGCTTGGCATCTTAGCCCTAAACGATGATGTTAAAAAGGGCGTCTCCCTACTGCTAGATATTGGCGGCACAACCACAGATATTGCCTTAATCATTGATGGCTCACCTGTCCTTGATCGCGATGGTATGCTTCTAAATTCCCGCCGCACCTTGGTTCGAGCCCTTGCTTCAGTATCTATTGGTGTTGGTGGCGACTCACAAGTTTTTGTGGATGACTTGGATCATGTCACTGTTGGCCCCACAAGAGTTGGCCCGGCCATGGCCTTTGGAGGGGAAACCCCAACCTTGCTTGATTGTCTAAATGTCTTAGAAGTGGCAGGCACACCAAGTGGAGATCAACTAAAGTCAAAACAGGGTGTAGAAAATTTAGCCCAAAGTAAAAATATGGGTGCGCAAGAGCTAGCTAAATTGGCTTTAGATAATGCCCTAATAAAAATAGACCAAGCTTGTACCGAGCTTTTAGCCGAAATCAATAGCCGACCCATCTACACCCTAGCGCAATTGCGCAGGCAAACTAAAGTTACCCCAATGCGCATAATCTTGGTGGGTGGCCCTGCCCACTGCCTAAAAGATGCTTTAAGCCAAAAACTGGCTCTGCCAGTCATTATCCCTAGCCAATTTGCCGTGGCCAATGCTGTTGGTGCCTGTCTAACTCGTCCCACCGAAAGCCTTGAAGTCTATGCCGATACAGGTACGGGCCAACTGCAAGCACCCAAGCTTGATCTAACCGAAAAAATATCTCCTAAGACTACCCAAAAGATGGTTGAACAACGGGCCTTAGAGCTTTTACAAAACTATATGGCCCAAGAAAGTCAGCTTGAATGTCAGTGTGAGGTCTTGGAATCCAATCTGTTTGCCACCTTAAATGATTATGGCCACAGTTCCAAAGATATTCGCGTGACCTGCCAAGCTATACCTGGGATTGTGGCGAGGGTTGAGTGTGGAAATAGTTCTCTTTGAGCCGGAAATTCCGCCCAATACCGGCAATATTGCCAGACTTTGTGCCGCCACAGCAACGACCCTGAACCTAGTTGAACCGCTAGGCTTTAAACTGGAAAACCGCTATTTAAAACGGGCTGGACTTGATTACTGGCCCAATGTTGTCTTGAATGTCTGGCCCAATTGGCAAACGCTCACTGATAATTTGGATCCACAAAAACGTTTGGTTTTAACCTCAACCAAACATCGCCCCCAAAGCCAAGCTTTGCAGGATTTTACCTTTACACCTAATGATTGCCTGGTCTTTGGGCCAGAAACTCGCGGGCTGCCAGAAGAATTGTTTCAAAAATATTCGGCACAGGTCAGAATACCCATGCGGCCAGATGGTGTGCGCAGCATCAATCTTTCAACTTGTGCTGGCATTGTCCTCTACCAAGCCTTGATCCAATGCGGCATACCGGCTGATTGGCTCTAAGCAAGCCTGCTCTAAAAAATTGCAGCTGCAACCCAAAAAAACATGGATTTTTTTCTGCCCTACTCGGCCCTAACCCATCCAGAAGTTACCCTCTTGGCTTTAGCGCTAGATCTAAAATTTGGCGACCCTACCCTCCCCTGGCCTCATCCTGTAACCTATATTGGCAAGATCTATAATCTGGCAGAACCTCTAATTAGACGCCTAAGTCAATTTTTCCCTAATACCCCAGCCATTTTAGAACGCATGGCTGGGGTAGTTATTTTGCTTTCAACCATGCTCTTGGTAGGTGGGATCGGCTATTTTCTTCTAACTATTCCGTATCTTGGCTACCTCCTGGCCATCTATCTAGCTTGGGCCGGTTTAGCCATGGGCTGCCTCATAGATACCGGACAAATTGTCTTTAAAAGCATTGAAGAGGAAACTCTAAGCCAAGCGCAAAATAAACTCTCCTGGCTTGTGAGCCGTGAAACCAAGATCATGGATCGGCCCTTGCTGCGCAAAACCTTGGCCGACACCTTAACTGAAAATTTTACCGATGCCCTAACCGCACCTTTTTTCTATCTACTTCTATTTGGTCCCATAGGACTTTGGGTCTACAAAGTTGCCAGCACCATGGATTCCATGTGGGGCTATTTAACCCCCAAATGGCGCTATTTGGGCTGGGCCGGGGCTAGGTGTGATGATCTTCTAGCCTTTATACCGGCTAGAATTTCAATTGTGGCTGTTCATTGGACTGACTTTATCCTTAGGAATTTTTTCAAAGAAAAACGTCTCTGGCATGGCACATGGCCTGGCTTTTTTAAAATCTCAAAGCAAGCTTGGGGTATGCCAAGTCCAAACTCCGGTTGTCCCATGGCGGCATTTGCCTGGTTACTTAAGGCTAGATTGGGTGGGCCATCCATTTATTTCGGCCAAAATGTGCCCAAGCCTTGGCTTGGAGTAGATCAAGAAATCGCTTTGCCCTGGGATCGTAAGCTTTTACAGCAGCTTTTTCTCTGCCTAGAATATGCGGCAATCATCGGAATGTTTTCCTTGTGGGCAATTTTTGCTGTGATTGCCCTTGCCATTCAAATTAAGATTTCATTTATATTGTAATCTATTGTAATCTATTATAATTTAATACGATCTGATTGAAAGATTTTATGCTTTTTTGGCTTTTATCTGAATCTCGTAAGTAAGAAATTTGATATAGTTTGAAGAGAGGGTGCGAAATAAAAAAGCTTGAAATAAGCAAGGAAAGTTTACAAAATAAAAAATATTAAACCTAAACTACAAACTACAAACTATAAAACATAAAATCTATTCATCTGCCATATGACATCTGGGATGTGGGATCTTGGATCTTGGATCTAAAAATATTAAATATTAAACATCGAGCATCAAATATTAATTATCTGATCTGCAGTTGAAAAATAAGATGAGGCTACTTTTTACCAAAGATTTGTAAAGAGTAGCCTCATCTTTTATTAATCAATCTTTTCTTAATTTTAGACAGAAATCTAAATCTAAAGTTATATCTAGACCAACATCCAGATCTACACCAAAATCTAGGTTCATCATATTAGTTTATTGATGGTTACTTACTGCTTAGTTTTCTGTTTTACAATAAATCTAATTTATTTCTGGCAAAATATGACAAAATTTAAGCAGTCAATACAATTATAGATAATGTAATTATAGACAATATAATACTAGTCAATGCAATATAAAATGATCTATCAGAAATCAGTCAGATAATCACGGTTATAATACTTAGCTGATAAAAAAATAGAATAAATCAAAATAGCTTAGAATAGCTTAGATCTATTTTAATTCAAACCTATTTTTGTTCACTAGGTTTGACTGGAAATTTAAGCTCATATTCATCCAAGGCTTTGCCAACAAGCTTAGACAATCCCCAAAGAGCGATCAAGTTTGGTATGACCATCAGACCGTTGAACATATCGGCAAGCTCCCAGACAAGATCAACCTTCAAAAATGAGCCTAACATGATAAAGCCCATGACGAAGACGCGAAATTCTGGGATCCCGGCTTGGCCAAAGAAATAGCGCACATTTTGTTCGGCAAAAAAGTACCACCCGATCACTGTGGAGAAAGCAAAAAAGAAAAGGCAGACAGCCACAAAGCCGTAGCCAAATCCATGGGAACCAAAGCCTTTGGCAAAAGCCAATTGGGTTAAAGCAATACCGGTTGTATGGCCATCAAGAACACCTGTGACAAAGATGACTAAGGCTGTCATGTTCAAAACCACAAAGGTATCCACAAAAACGCCCATCATGGCCACAAAACCTTGCTGGACTGGGTGCTCAACTCTAGCCACCGCATGGGCGTGAGGGGTAGAACCCATACCGGCTTCGTTGGAGAATAAACCTCTAGCAACACCATAGCGCATGGCTTCCTTAATGCCAGCACCAATAATACCGCCTGTGGCAGCTTGGGGATCAAAGGCGCCAACAAAGATCATTCTAAAGGCATTGGGTAGTTCGGTGATGTTGGTGATCAAAATCCATAAGCCACCCAACAAATACAGGGTGGCCATAATTGGAACCATCTTCTCGGTGGTTGCGGCTATGCGGCTTGTATCACCTGAAAAAACAAGGCCAGCTAAGACGGCCAATAAAATTCCTGTGGCCCAGGTAGGTACATCAAAGGCAACCACAAAAGCGTCGGCAATGGAGTTGGCCTGGACCATATTGCCAATAAAACCGAGGGCTACGATGATGGCGATGGCAAAGAAGCCTGCCAGAAACTTGCTGCCCAAGCCTTGGGAGATATAGTAAGCAGGTCCACCCAAAACGCGACCGGTTTCGGTCTTCTTTCTGTGTAATTGCGCCAGCACAGCTTCAGCAAAAATGGTGGCCATACCAAAAAAAGCCGCGATCCACATCCAAAAGATAGCCCCAGGTCCACCTAAGGCGATGGCTGTGGCCGCACCGGCCAAGTTGCCTGTACCAACTTGGGCGGCAATGGCTGTGGCTAGAGATTGAAAAGAACTCATGCCATGTTTTCCGGCCTTTTCACCGAAAATCGTCATGCCGCTAAATGTTTGGTGGCAGATCTGTTTTACCTTGCGGATCTGCACAAATTTAAGTTTAAAGGAAAAATATATACCAGTGCCTACTAAGAGCGGTATCAAACAATAGACACCCCAGAGAACACTGTTAATATCTTGCACAAATTTGGTTAATCCTTCCATGAAACCTCCAGCCTAGAGGAAGAATAAGACACTGTTGTTATTCGAAACTATACTTCAAAAATACTTGAAGATAATTCGAATCATACCTCCAACGTCAGACCTTCTTTTCAAAGAAGTCGGCCTTTATCTTAAAAATAGATTTTGAAATTGAAAATCAAAAAACAAATTCTATGAGAACATGATACTTTGGTAAAAGTTGCCGTCTATTTGATATATAAACTAGAATAAATACACAAAAGCAATAATTTGGAAAATAAAAATGAAAGAATAAGAAGAAAATTACTAAACCGCGTTGATCGATTCTTTTTATTTGTTTTGCCAATATATTTTATAACAAATAATGCTAAGATTATTTTGGCTGACAATTTTTAGATTGCTCAGATAAAATAATCTTAGCATATTTATTCCGTAAATCTTAACATAAAGATTAATCTATATAATTTTAAAATAAGTTGTTATGTGCAACAAAAAAAGCATCATTCATAGCAAATCATGCAATTTAAAAGTAATCAAAAGTAGCGTAAGTGATAATATTTTAATTTTAGTCTTAACTTTATTTTTAAATTAAATTAAATTAAAAATAAAAGTTTACGACATAAAAAAACGAAAAATCAGTCTTATGCAATGCTGATTGTATATTTTTATTCGTTACGAATAATCGCTTTTACATAAAATCCAAATCAGCAGTAGCACGTCCATTAGCTAGTATAATACGGATATACTGCAATGAGTATTCGTCAACAGGGATAATCGGAAAACTTTTGCCGCAATTGTCACAAACTGCTAGTGTCACTTCAATAGGGTTAGCTCTCGGAACATGACGACCGCAGGCTGGGCACGGATAGAAAAAAATAATTTCCATACCTTCAGGGGCAACAGGAACGATTGGTTCATGCGATTTTTTCATATATAGCGCCTATGGGCACCTTTAAAAGTGATATGATAATAGTATTTTAGACCTAAAATTTTAAAATCAAATATAATGCAAAAGAAAAACTTGGCTGGACGGATAGTTCAAGGGAAAAAATAAAAAAATCAATAAAATAAAAGATTGTGATTAGAAAAAAGTTACCTTTTAGATAGATAGAAACAAGTGATATTTTGCTTAATGTTCAATTTAGGGCGAAAATTTAACCAATCTTCGCCCTAAGATAATCGCAAAGATCGTATAGTTAAAGAGAAAAATATATTTTTTTGTCAAAGATGCGAAAGCAAGATCATACAAGCTGCGAAAACAAAAGCTAGGCAAGATGCGAAAGCTAAAGCTAGGCAAGATGCGAAAGCTAAATCGTCTATTCCAAAAAAATCTTGCTCAATCTTGGACAGCGTATAAATTTTTAAATGCCCTATTCCACCCGATCCGCAGCATCGCCAGCCAATTTTTGACCGGTCATAGGCTCTTTAACCTCAAATCCCCACAAGCCCAAAATCGTTGGAGCCACATCCGAAAGACGTCCGGGTTTCAAGACAGGCTTAACGCTATCATCAACCAAAATGCATGGAACTGGATTGGTAGTGTGGGCTGTATGCGGACCACCATCAGGTGTCTTCATAACCTCACAGTTACCATGATCAGCAATGATGATCATGCGACCTTGACGTGCCAAAACAGCTTCCGCCATTTTACCCACACACTCATCCACAACTTCACAAGCCTCAATGGCCGCAGGCAAGATACCTGTGTGCCCAACCATGTCGCCATTGGCTAAATTGAGGATGACTAGATCGTGTTCGCCACTAGCCCATTCTTTAAGGAAGGTTTCTGTTACTTCGCGAGCACTCATGGATGGCTTCAAATCATAGGTAGCCACCTCTTTTGGCGAAGGAATCATGATCCGTTTTTCATTGGCAAACGGTTCTTCAATGCCGCCATTAAAGAAATAAGTCACGTGAGCGTACTTTTCCGTTTCAGCAAGTCTCAATTGATGGAGGCCCATTTTGGAAACAAGCTCACCCAAGCCCAAATGGACAGGATCTTTGGGGAAGGCCACCGGTATATCAAACGTTTTTTCGTAAGCTGTCATGGAAGCTATCCCAGCGAGTTTACCTCTTGGAACTTCACACCGAAATTTATCAAAGCTTGGATCAATCAAGGCGCGTGTCAATTCGCGCATTCTGTCAGCACGGAAATTGAAGAGGAAAATGCCATCGCCTTCTTTTAGGCCAGGTGTCTCATTAGAACTGACCAAGCACGGTTTGACAAATTCATCTGTTACATCAGCGGCATAGGAATCTTCTAGACAAGCGCAGGCAGTGGGATGAGTGCTTTCGGCTTTGCCTTCAACCAAAAGACGCCAAGCCGATTCAACCCGCTCCCAACGGTTATCACGATCCATGGCATAGAAACGGCCAACGCAATCCACGATTTTGCAATCAGGCAAATCCTTGATGGCGTCTTCAAGCTGCTTAACATAGCCTAGACCACTTTTAGGATCTGTATCACGTCCGTCCATGATACAGTGAATTCTGACAGGTAAGCCTAGCGAGGTGGCAAGTTCACATAGTGCAATCAAATGCAAAATATGACTATGCACACCACCATCAGATAATAAACCCATAAAGTGCATCCGACCATGGGCCGCTTTAACCTTGGCAAAGAGATCGTTTAGAACCGGATTTTTAGCTAATTCGCCATTTTCAAGGGCCAAATCAATCTTGGTCATATCTTGGTAAACAATGCGCCCGGCACCGATATTCAAATGACCAACCTCGGAATTGCCCATATAGCCTTTGGGCAAGCCCACGTCACGCCCAGAAGCGATCAGTTCGGTATGGGGATAATTGGCCCATAAACGATCCAAATTGGGCGTCTTGGCAACAAATGGAGCGTTACCTGGGCCTTCTGGCGCGATTCCCCAACCATCCATAATCAATAATAGTGTCGGACGCACTTTAGGCATATGTATTTTCCTCCCTTGGTGGCAACGCTCTCCACAAATCTTCTAGGCGATAAAGAGCTCGCGTAGTTTCTAAAAAGATGCTCACAATAATATCGTTCAAATCCACAAGCACCCACTCACCTACCTGATAGCCTTCAACGCCTAAATAATCATACCCCTTGGCATGACACAACTGCGATATGGCATCAGCCAAAGCCCTAGCGTGTCTAGGCGAAGTTGCTGTCATAATCAACAAGCAATCGGCCAAACCTCCGCCAGATTGCTCTGATATGTCTAATTTGACCACATCCAAAGCTTTATGCTCGGTAAGTACGGCTTCCAGATCAAAAATACGTTCGTCAAGCGACTTTGACGCTTGTAATTGTTTCTCGTTCATGGCCCCTATTTAGCGCATTTAAGGATATGGGGCAATCATGGAAATTTCTTAAAATTAAGCTTCCGAAATTTTTTCAAAGATTAAGCATAGCGGGGCTTTTAAGATTAAAATTTTATTTTGATTTGTTGGGATGATTTTTAAAGGAGGAGGGACTTGAAAATTGAGAGGCGTTTTTGGCAGGAAATTTGATTGAATAGGATTTAAAAGGAAGGAAAAATTTTGGTAACTAAATAATGTTTTAATTTTATTTATTTTAGTTCTATATTTGGAAAAACTTTTTATAAAGATTTTTAAAATATCTAATGTTTATCTAAGTTACTTTTTACTCGGCAAGAGTCAGGTCAAAAATATATATGCCTGACTCCTGCCTTAATTATGCAAAAAATTTTTAGAAAGTATAATTAAAGGTCAATTGCGCCTTCCAGGCATCATGTTTGGACATATTACCCCGAGTTACGCCCTCGCCATTCCAGGCTACTGAATGCTTCCACGTACCGCGATCCATGAGATTCACGATATAACCTAAATCTAAAGCTAGCTCCAAGTTGTCGTAAATCTTATAGGCATTATCGATATTTATTTCTATAAGACCATCATTGGTTGTCAAATATGGCCCTTCATAGCCATTGGTATTGTCCCAAGAATTGGCGGTGGCAAAATATTTGACCATGGATGGATCGTTGGTGCCGCCCCAGTAGGCAATACGCAGGGTGTGCTTTAAGTCTTCCCAAAAGCTTATATCGCGAATTTGGGCGCCTACACCCCACGTGCCTGCATAGCCCAAGCTTTTTTCACAAAAAGAACCTTTAAAGCTATCGCCCGGCCAAAAATCTTGACCTGCTGCTCCCATAAAGGATGTAAATTTGCCATTGGCCTTGATGGTTGGCAGGCGTTCAGAGCCATTTTTCACATCTCCGTCATCGCCTGAGGCATACCAACCAAAGATTCCTGGCACGCCCCAATCAAGCTTATATTCAATCAAGGCTTTGATTAACCAACCTGCACGTTTACTGTCAGCTTGCTTATTGTGATCTGTTTTAAAATTTTTAACGGCATCCCGACCAAAGCCTTCCACATAGCCATAGTTAAACTCCAATTCAAAATTGACTGGATCCCAGGCTGAAATTTTGACTGGTAACCCACCCCAAAACATGGAGCTATAGGCTTTGGTATGTCTAAAATTAAAGTATCTGGCTGACGAGCCCACATTGGCAAACAGGGTTTGGCCTAAATTTCCATCCTGGGTTCGCCAACCCTGGCGATACTCATCCAAGGCATTGCGGCCAATAAAACCGTAAATTAACCATGGCACAAGCTCTATCCCTTCAAAATTCAGCGGCAACGTCAGGCCAAAAAGATCTAAGTTATCAAGATAGTGAGCGTCAGTGCGATTTTTATTGCGTCCCCATGTGCCTTCAAAATTATCATTAACTGGTCTTAGCCAAAACGCGGTTAAACCAACTTCATCTGTAAATTGGTACGAACCTGTAATAGCCGCCACATCGCCTGTGCCAAAAATGGCTGAGCCCCCAGCCGCATTGGGCAGGGTAAAATTTTGCAGACCCATCCTAATCTGCAAATCTGTTTCCGGTACAATCCAATCTATAAAGGCGTTTTTTACCTTGACGTTTACCCCGTCAGCACCTAGTGCGCCGCCACTTGAACCGCCATTACCATTTCGGCCCCAATCCGTGTAGCCAATTTCAAACCAAACACGACCAGAAAGATTTTCTGAGGCCACTGCGTCCAACTGCAGACGCAAACGCTGGGTTGCTCCAAAAAGATCATTTTTAGACATACCCTTGCCGCCATGGAGATTGGCATTACCTAAGCCAAAGGCCACCCGCCACTCACCTTTAGCCTTAAAATCAACAGCTTGCGCTCCGACATTTACTCCTAGCGAAAGTCCTGCAGCAAGCATGACTACAAGACAAGTCTTTTTGATTTTAGAAAAAATATTGGCTCTTACCACTAATAAACTCCTTGTTCAAAAACAGCGATCAAGACGGAAAGAATTTGATACCTATAGGGATGCATCAAATTTATTGGAACAATGAGTTTATACACATAGTTTACTATTGAGTCAAGAAAATAAAAATAACTTAAACATTATATTCTTCTATTATCTTTAAGTTATAATGGCAAATATAACTTAAAAATAATAATTTATACTCTTTAAAGCATAAAAACATCATCTATTTTCAACTTTTATAACTTTTAATGCATATTTTCAAAATTGCTTTGCAGTGTATAGCTTTAAAAATACAGCAAAGAGACGCAGCTCCCGGGCCAAAGATTCTAGTCTCTAGTCTCTAGAGTCCCTAGACTCTATAGTCTCTAATGGTTTCTAATGGTTTCTAAATATTCCCTAATCATTACAGCCATGTGTCGTAGGAGAGACCCCTTTTCCCGACGGATCATGAAAGAACTTATTAGATTTCCGCTAATGTTGGACCAAACATTAGCTTTCTCCCGAATTTCGTAAATTTTTTGGTGGCTCTCCCGCTGTTCCCCCACACAATCAAACAGCCTTATTTTTGTCCCAAAAATAGGGTTAAAATGTACTCACTAATACCCACGGGCAAGCCCGTGGGGTTGCGGAGAAATCCGTGACCCTGAGTGAGTAGCCTAAGTTCTCTAAATTTTTTAGGAACTACGTTA
>JAFSZE010000064.1 GCA_017455745.1 Desulfovibrionaceae bacterium
ACACATCTTAAAAAAATATCCTTCCCTCCCCAAAAAGCCTAGACCAAACACCGATGTGCAAGACGAAAATATGGGCGAAAAAGGGCGGGGATGCGAGTGCTGGCAGCTAGCCTGTTCCAAAATTTCGGGGGAAATGTAATAGCGGTGATTGTCACATATTATACGTCAACCAGATTTTTGTGACATGATTCTAGGAGAATGTTTTTCTATTTTAGCGAACAGATGGCTTATTTGGAACAACATGAGCTAGAAATGTAATTTAGTAATATAATTTAGATAAGACCAAAAACGATTAAGGTTAAAAATAGTAGGTATACCAAAAAAATTAACTACCAACAACTTCAAGATGTTGGTAGTTGATTTTTTTTGTAAGAACATCTTTTGGTATAAAAATGTATTTTATAATACGTATAAAGTTTGCAGATTTTGCAATCTTTACAATCTTTATACTGTTTATAATATTTGTGGTATTTATGCTATATGCAATATCTATGATGTCTATATATGTCTTATGCTGTCTATGAATATTGGCCGAGTAACTTATTTTCAAAATTTACAGATATAGTTTGCTATAATCAGTGAAGTATTTAATATTGTTAATGACTACCGTAAGCGTATAAATTTAGCAAAAAAATATTGAAAATTAATGAAATTTAATCTATTTAAATATAGTCTGTTCAAATATAGTTAAATACAGTCAAATATGGTCAACTCTAGTTAAGCGATGATTTTTTATTTGGACTTATTATTGTCAGTTTTTGGAGCGTCAGTTTTTGTGCTGTTGGAATCTTTGGGTTGGTTTGTTGCTTGAGCATTATCTTGTGTAGTTTCTTTCTTTTCTTCTGGAGCTTGATTTTCTGGTGTTCCTTCGGGGAGAGGCTTAAATTCGACTTTTTCTTGATTCATCACTTGGGTTATGTTGCTCGTAACATCGGTTTGTTCATCAAATGAGAGAACAACATCGGAAAAGATGATCAGTGCGTAGCCGTTATCGCGACGGTACTTTTCAACTACACGATGAACAACATCGTTTAAAATGCTATTCACATTTTGCTGTTCAGCTTGCAATTTGGTTTGCAAGCGCACATAGCCCATTTGAATTTCTCTCTGTAATTTTTCTTCTTCCTCTTCATTGATATCTTTATCTTTGTCACTATTTTCTTTTTCAGCTAACTTCTGCGCCTTTTTCTGTAATTCACTAGCTTCTTCCCGTAATTTATCCTGTAAATTTTCCATATATTTAGCGGCCTGGCGACCAGGTTCGCTATCAACGAGAATACGATTGATATTGACTAAACCTATTTTTTGACTTGGAGCGCTCGCAGAATTCTCACAGCCAAAGATAAGGCCAGAGAAGAGCAGGCAGAGCGTCAAGATTAAAATTCGTGGCATAATAACTCCTTGAGTTCTAAAAGAGCATGATAATTATAAAAATAAAATATTATATCTATAAAAATATTTTCATGGTATAGGCCATAAAAATTCTCTATCTATAGTATTTTATGGAAACAAATAAGCAATTAGCAATCTTTAGTGGAAGAGTACTATTTCTTATGACAAGATTATTGTTTAATTCAAATTAAATTTTAACTGCCAAAATCATTTAAGCTATTTTTCTTTTTTTGTGAAAAGCTAATTTAGAAAACCTGTCAGAGGTGAGGATGCATGGGCTTCACCTTGGCTAACCAAGCCAGCTCCTGCTAGAAATGCAGCGCGGCCAGCGATGATGGCCTTGGCAAAAGCTTGCGCCATGAGTATGGGATCATCGGCTGAAGAGATGCCCGTATTAACTAGACAGGCTGCAGCCCCCATTTCCATGGCTTCACAGGCTTCCGATGGGCGTCCGATGCCCGCATCGACGATGATTGGGCAATCAAGCTCTTCGATTAGGATGCCAATCATTTCTTTTGTTTTCAAGCCTCGATTGGAGCCAATGGGAGCGGCTAGAGGCATAACACAGGCCGCCCCAGCATCAATACAGGCCCGAGCCACATAGAGATCGGGATTAATGTAGGGGAGAACTGTGTAGCCCTCTTTGGCTAAAATTTCAGTAGCTTTGGCAGTTTCATAGCCATCTGGGAGCAAGTGTCTAGTATCAGAGATCACTTCAATTTTGATCCAATCACCGCAACCAGCAGCTTTGGCTAAGTGGGCTAAGCGCACAGCTTCTTCGGCTGTACGGGCGCCTGAGGTGTTTGGCAGTAAGCGCATCTTGGCCGGAATATGATCCATAACGCCTGCTTGCCCCATACCAACCCTGCGCAAAGCGACTGTGATGACCTCGGCTTGGGAGGCGTCGCAAACTTTGGGAATCAAGGTGTCGCTAGAATATTTGCCTGTTCCGATGAACAAGCGGCTTTTTAGTTCGACTCCACCAAGAACAAATGTATCGCTCATGGCGATTATCCTTTTAAACGCGTAATGTTGGGGTTAGGTTTGTTTGATTAAATATATATCTTGAGTATATATTTGAATATATATTTAAATGTGTACGTGGACATACATTAAAAGTATATTTGTATATGTATTATTGTAAGATAGAAAACTTTTTTATTAAGCTGTGGAAAGATCTCTGTGTGTCGGTTCAGATTAGATAAAATTTACGTTAATTTAGATTGTATTTCACACGGAGTCATTTTTTTGTGTTAGTTAAACTTCAGAATATATTCTGGCTATATTTTACTTATACTTTGAATATGGTTTTGATTATCGCTTGGTCAATTTTAATTAATGATAATTTACACTAGAATTAGTTTTGATCCAAGGTGATTGATATTTTAATACACGGTATTTTTTTAAATAATTTGCTTAAAAATAAAAAATAAGATGTTTAAAATAGAATGTTTTTTACGATATTAAAGTATTAATTTTTAGCCACCACCAACAAATTGAACTAATTCTAAGCGATCATTTTCTTTTAAAAAAGTTTGATCATATTTATCGCGTGGGACAATATCAGCATTTAATTCAGCAACTATTTTTTTAGGATCTAGATTTAATTCTTGTAAAAGATTGGTTAGAGATTGGTTTTGTATTTCTCTCTCTTCACCATTGAGTATGATTTTCATATTGGCCTCAAAAAATGCTATTCGAGAATATTCAATGTTATTCAAGAATATTAGAAAACATTTAATAATTTTTAAAGCAAATATAATTATTATAGATTATGATAATAAATATATGATCCAGGTAGAACAAATCCGTAATTTTGTTTTACAGAACACTTGAATTTAATATGATTGATTTAACAGCTGAAATGGCTTAAATAGCTGAAATAGCAAGTGCTTTTTAGGAAAAACGTTGCTTTTAAGTATTTGTATTTTGAAGACGCTTTAGGGGATTGAAGCGGCGGATAAGTTCTTTTAGTTGTTGGCGGTCTAGACCCAGGAGTTGAGGAATGATTAGGCAGGCTAGTGCGACTACGATACTATAGAGCAAGCCGCTAGCCAGAAAACGCAGAAGACTTATTTGACTGCCTAAATCAAAAAACAAAGTGAACTCTTTGGCAGCGTAAGCTAGAGCTAGCAAGAAAAGTAAGCTTAAGATCTGGTGAATCAAATTTTTTAAGAAATTTAAGGGAATAAAGCGCGAGGCCAGACAAAGATAGGCATTGACGGTAATAAATTGCACCACAACTGTCTTGATGGCTAGCCCTGTAGCACCCAAGTTGAAGCCAAAAAATTCATTGGGGGCCAATAAAAGCCAGGTTAAGATGAAGCCATAGACACACTCAATGGCCGTCATGTTGCGTAGAATATGTGTTTTGCCTGAAGCATGAAATACAGAGCCAGCTAACTGCCCATAGGCTTGGTGGAGGGGGTATAAAGCCATAATCTGCACAGGAATGATGGCTGCTTGAAACTCTTCACCACCAAAGAGATTGACTAGGGCTTGACCTTCAACCAAAGTAAAGCAGGAAAAATAGGCTGCGACTACATAGAGCAGTGGAGCAAAGCGCGTGATCAACTGCCCCATAGCTTTTTTGTCGTTTTGTCCCCAGGCAATGGATAGTTCGCGCATGACTAGTGGAGTCATGGCGCTTACAAAGAGAAAGCAGGCCAGACTGACTTTTTGGGAGAGCGCAAAGAAGCCCTGCTCTGCACTGCCATTGAACCACTGCAAAAGCCAACGTTCGGTGGCTAACATTAGAAATGACAGGAGCGCCTGGACAAAGAGTGGATGGCTGTAGTTGAAAAATTCAAGGTGGTAGCTTTTGCGTTCAGCCGCACTTTGTTTTAGGCTAAAAGGTGTTTTAGCCTCTTTCATGGCTCTGCTTGTCACCCACCAAAAGGCGATGGCTGTAGCTATAAGCATCAGATACTGCTGTGCAAAAAGCGTGACAATATTTAACTCTTCGGCCAGAAAGAGCATCACCAAAACGCATAGGGCTAAGAGTGAAATTAGGGTCCGAATGATTTCAGAACTGACAGTTAGCCCTAGGGCATCGTTCATGGAGCGTAAAACTCGGCCAAACCAGGTTAAAAAAGCCCACAAGGCGGCCAATGGTGCAAGCCATAGGGGAACATAGGGCATAAAGAGAGCCCCTACTGGCTCATAGAGCATAAGAAGAGCTATTAGGCTTGCACAGACAAAGATTAAGAGAGTTAGTTTAAAATAATAGCTGATGAGCCCGCTTTCTTGTTGCCGCCTCGATAAGGCATTATAAAAGCAGGTGGATGTGCCCATATCCAAAAAGCCGAAAAACTGCTGAAAGAGATTGGTTGCAAAGCTAAAATTGCCATACATGGCTGGGCCTAGAGCCCTAGGTAGGAGAGCCTCCATCACTAAATAGACTGGTACAGCAGCTATATTGGCTAAGAGCTTAAAGAGGTAGCGTTGAGCTAGAGGGGGAGTTGGCATACAATCATGGGGCTTAGCGGATGAAAATGCGTAAGCCTTAGGTTAATTCTTTGGGACAGTTTGCTTAATAAACCAGGCCCCAAGCGCCTAGGCTTAGGGCAAAAACAGGAAGATTTTCTTGACTGTTGAGCTTGTCAGTTAGCTATTTTTGGGCTAATTGACAGAACTGTCGGTTGATAAAAATCCTTAAAAAATTATACGTTACTCTAATTTTCCTAAAACTGTCAATCAAACACAAAAGCGGATCTAACCATAAAGGTACATGTATTTTAGGCTCGCTGCAGGTGGATTTTGGGTTGAAAATTTTCCGGCTTAAATGATGCTTAAGCGTATTTGCCATTGTAAAGTTTGATTCAACTAATATTTAGACATTTGGTAGTTTATAAAATTAATTAGGCAGAAAGTCTTACTATTTTTATTTGAAGCCAAAAACATTGGAACTACCAATTTCACTCTTTTGATTTCATAAATATCCATGTAATTTATTTTGAATTTGCAGCAAATAAAATCAATAAATTACTGACAGTATGAGAGTAAAATGTCTATCTTCTTTTAGAATAATCTAAACTTAAAGTAAAGACTCTTAAACTGCAAATCAGCTTTTGCCAAGCTATCCTACCTGGTAAAAGTTGAGCCGTAAGGATCTGTCTATAAATAAGTTATTTTTTCTAGAAGGAAAAAAATGGCGCACAGAGCGTCACTTCTGTATTTAAATTTCTAGAGTTTTGTATATTATTTCCAGACAGCTCCTAAGCGTACTCGCCCAAATTTTATTTTCTGGGCCTCCTGTGTGCCTTTGATGATTGGTCTAGGCATTTTGTCTTTTTGAGAGGATCATTGTCATATGCATGATGAGCGCAGTCACAAAATGAAATCTGGCTTAGAAAAAGCCCCGCATCGTTCCTTACTTTATGCCTTAGGCTTGACACGCGAGGAGATGAACCGGCCTTTAATTGGTGTTGTCAATGCCGCCAATGAGGTTGTGCCAGGTCACATTCATCTGGATAGAATTGCTGAAGCTGTTAAGGCTGGTGTTAGAATTGCTGGGGGCACGCCGTTAGAATTTCCAGCCATTGCTGTTTGTGATGGCATTGCCATGAACCATGAGGGGATGCGTTTTTCTCTGCCCTCAAGGGAGTTCATTTGTGACTCCATTGAGATTATGGCCCGTGCCCATGCGTTTGACGGCTTAGTGTTCATCCCCAATTGCGATAAGTGTGTGCCAGGCATGCTTATGGCCATGATGCGCTTGAATATTCCGTCAGTCTTAATTTCCGGTGGCCCCATGTTGCCAGGCTACAGTGGCCCTGGCAAACAGGCTGATTTGATCTCAGTTTTTGAGGCTGTGGGTGGAGTTCGAGCTGGCAAGTTAACCGAAGATGAGCTGGAAGAGATGACCGAACACGCCTGTCCTGGCTGTGGAGCTTGTGCTGGTATGTTTACAGCCAACTCCATGAACTGTTTGGCCGAAGCCATTGGCGTTGCTTTGCCTGGCAATGGTACCATTCCTGCCGTTGATGCTGCCAGAGTTCGTTTGGGTAAGCAGGCTGGGATGCGGGTGATGGATCTTTTGGCTAAAAATATTCGGCCTCTAGATATTGTCACCCAAGAGTCTGTGGCCAATGCTGTGGCTGTTGATATGGCTCTTGGTTGTTCCACCAATACAGTCTTACATCTGCCAGCCATATCCGGTGAAGCTGGTTTGAAGGTGGGCTTAGAGATCTTTGATGAGGTCAGTCGTAAAGCCCCCAACCTCTGTAAGCTTTCACCAGCTGGCAAATATTATATGGTTGATTTGGATCGGGCTGGTGGCATTCCCGCAGTTATGCAGGAACTGTCCAAGCTTGGGCTTATCCATAAAGATTGTCTGACAGCTACAGGCCAGACAGTTGGCGATAATCTGGTCAACTTGAAAGCGGAAATTCGTGATAAAGCTGTCATTCACCCCATTGAAGAAGCTTATTCCAAGGAAGGTGGCATTGCCATTTTGAAAGGCAACCTGGCACCTGAAGGTGCTGTTGTGAAGCAGTCAGCTGTGGCCAAAGAGATGATGGCTAGGGATGTTCGCGCCAGAGTCTTTGAATCAGAAGAAGCAGCCATGAAGGCCATCTTGGATGGTGAAATTAAGCCAGGCGATGGTGTTGTCATTCGTTATGAAGGGCCCAAGGGTGGACCTGGTATGCGCGAAATGCTCTCCCCCACCGCCGCTATTACCGGCATGGGCTTGGGTAAAGACGTGGCTCTTTTGACCGATGGCAGATTTTCTGGTGGCACCAATGGTGCAGCCATTGGTCACATTTCACCTGAAGCTGCTGACGATGGCATCATTGGTTTAGTTGCGGATGGCGATATCATTCATATTGATATTCCTAACCGTAAACTTGACCTCTTGGTGGCAGAAGAAGAATTGGCTAAACGTAGAGCTAGCTTGGTGAAGCCTAAGAAAGAATGCCCGTATCCTGTGC
Source organism: Desulfovibrionaceae bacterium (assembly GCA_017455745.1). GTDB lineage: Bacteria > Desulfobacterota > Desulfovibrionia > Desulfovibrionales > Desulfovibrionaceae > Desulfovibrio. The sequence continues at coordinate 7,326 of JAFSZE010000064.1, forward strand.
TTAGAAGATACGCTAAGCTTGTAAGTTCTGCTTCAACAGGTGGACGGTATAAAGAAGTTTAATCATTTTTTCATACCAGATTAAAAGACGATGTTTATGGTTGATTCTAAAAGAAAAATCCTTTGAGTCATAAAGATTATGGTCTCAACTTTAATTAAGCATGGATATCAGAAAGTCAAGAACTTAATAAAAGTAAATGCTTAAAAAATAAAAAGAGAACGTATGATTGATACGTTCTCTTTTTTTGGTGCTAAAAAACTGTCGCAGATGTTTCGATTTTAGGACATCTATTACGTGAAGTTATTTAAATTTAGACAATCAGGATTTTTTGGGAGATCAAGTGAAATCTTTTTTAAACAAGCTTAAATCATAATGTATCTCTTAGCAGTTAAAGCCTTAATCTTGATTTTTAGGAGAATTTAATCTTATAAGCGCCATTGGATGATTTTGATTAACTTCTAAAAAAAGAGGAGTCATTTGACTCCTCGTTAGTCATTTTTTTTTAATCATTAGGCGAAAAATTTATTTTAACATTTAGGTTTAATATTCATTCATGTAGTTATTGCTTAATAGAGCTATAGTCTTAAGGTGTATTTATTAAATTAACTTCATGATTAACTTGACGATTAGATTTTAGCTGTTTTGCTGGGTTTTGTTTTGTTTTCTTGCAGTACATATTGTTCTAAAGTTTTAAAAATTCAAATACTGTATTTGTAATTTCGGTAGCAGGTGAACTACCGCACCCCATAAAGGGGTGTGGCTTCATAAGAAGTGTAATTTATGCAATTCTTATTCTTACAGGCGTATCCACATCGCCTCTATAGTATAGGATCGAAAGATCCACAACTTTACTTTTCCGTAAAATA
>JAFSZE010000007.1 GCA_017455745.1 Desulfovibrionaceae bacterium
AAGGCCGCGGCCCCATCTACATGGATACCAAGACTGCTCTCTTAGACACCTTTGCCACCATGAATGAGGAAGAGCAGAAAGATCTCGAAGCTGAAGCTTGGGAAGACTTCCTCGATATGTGCGTAGGTCAGGCCAACCTCTGGGCTGCCAGCAACCGTGCTCCTGAAGAGCGTGGTTCTGAAATTATGCCCACCGAACCCTATCTCTTAGGTTCTCACTCCGGTTGCTGCGGCATCTGGGCCAGTGGTCCTGATGAAGAATGGGTGCCTGCTGAATACAAAGTGAAAGCTTCCAATGGTAAGGTCTACAACCGTATGACCACCGTCGAAGGCTTATTCACCTGCGCTGACGGCGTGGGCGCTTCTGGCCACAAATTCTCTTCTGGTTCCCATGTTGAAGGCCGTATCGCCGGTAAACAATTGGTACGTTGGGTCTTAGATCACAAAGACTTCAAGCCCTCTTTGAAAGAGAAGGCTGCCGACCTCGTTAAAGAGATCTATCGTCCTTACTACAACTTCTTGGCTGGCAAGGATGCTTCTACCGATCCTGTGGTCAACCCCAACTACATTTCACCCAAGAACTTTATGATGCGCTTGATCAAAGCCACCGACGAATATGGTGGCGGCGTGGGTACCTACTACACCACTTCTAAAGCGCTGTTAGATACAGGTTTTGACCTCTTAACCATGATGGAAGAAGACTCCTTGAAGTTAGCTGCCCGTGACTTACACGAGTTGTTACGCTGCTGGGAGAACTATCACCGCCTGTGGACCGTGCGTTTGCATATGCAACACATCGCCTTCCGTGAAGAAACCCGTTATCCTGGTTTCTACTATCGCGCTGACTTCATGGGCTTGTTAGACAATAAGTGGAAATGCTTCGTGAACTCCAAGTATGATCCTGCCACTGGCAAGACCACTATCTTCAAGAAACCCTACTATCAGATCATTCCTGACTAATATCTAAAGTGTAAATAGCATGGGGCGGCCTTAGGGCCGCCCTCTAGTTCCCTAGGATCTATCAGATCTTCAACTTAGGTTGAGAGCTTGGTTGCTTCAAAAGATTGTCAGATTGGGTCTTTTAGCTTGCTCGGTAGAGGCTTTATCTTCGAAATCCATGGGCCAAGAAGTAGTTTGACCCTGCAAAATTACCTACTGTATGATCTCTTTGAGATAACCAAGAGCATTTCAGAATTGTTTCTGGAATGCTCTTAGTTTTACTGTCTTTGGCCGTTCTCAGCCTTTTTTTACGAGCAGCAATTTGGTCTGTATCGTGCAACAACGCAGGAGGATATCAAGGATGTCCAATGCCATACTCGTCGTGGGCGGCGGCTTTTCGGGCCTTACAGCCGCCATTGAAGCGGCGGAACTGGGGCATGACGTCTATCTGGTCGAGAAATCACCATGGCTAGGCGGACGCGTGGCTCAGCTCAATAAATATTTCCCGAAACTTTGTCCCCCCTCCTGTGGTCTGGAAATTCAGTTCCAGCGCATCAGGAAGAACCCTCTCATCCACTGCCTAACCATGGCACAAGTGGTGGGTTTAAGCGGATCCAAAGGTCAATATAACGTACGTGTGCGCATCTCTCCCAGACATACTCCACCCCATAATGTGGACTTTACCTTCTTAGCTTCAACCCTCGAAGGTGAAACACCCAGTGAGTTTGACTTGGGGTTAGCTGGCCGCAAAGCACTGTACAAATCTATGCCTTTTGCCTATCCGCCACGCTTTGTCCTTGATCCTGAGACCCTATCCAAGTCTGACATGGTACGTATTGCAGGCCAAGATAAACTCGATCTTAAGGAAGAAGAACGCGAGATTGAACTGGAAGTAGGTTCCATCGTCATTGCCACAGGTTGGAAGCCCTATGATGTTACAAAGCTCAGCAACCTTGGCGCTGGCAATGTGAAAAACTGCATTTCCAATATGCAGTTAGAGCGCTTAGCTTCCCCCTTTGGTCCAACCCAAGGCAAAATTGTCCGGCCAACAGATGGCAGAACACCCCATAGTGTCGCCTTTGTGCAATGCGCTGGCTCCCGTGATCAAAATCATTTGAATTACTGCTCCTATATCTGTTGCATGGCTACCTTAAAACACTGCTTATATTTGGCAGAACAGAATCCTGACACCCAAGTGACAGTGTTTTATATTGACTTACGGGCCCCAGGCCGCTACGTCAAAGTATTAGAAAAAGTCCAAGCTTTACCCAATGTGCATTTTATCAAAGGTAAAGTAGCCAACGCCACACAAGCCCGCAATGATTGTGTGGAGATTCAAGCTGAAGACGCCATCCGTGGCGAAAAATTAACCCTGCAATATGACCTGGTGGTCTTAGCAACCGGCATGCAGCCATCATTGGCCACCGAAGACTTGCCGCTGCCTGTGGCGCGTGATGCCGATGGCTTTATTGTTGGTGGTGAGGAAGCAGGTATTTTTGCAGCCGGGTGTGCCGTGATGCCCCTTGATGTCACGCGTTCGGCGCAATCTGCTACAGCCGCCGCTCTCAAAGCGGTGCAAACGGTGAAAGGGAGGTAGGCGGCATGGCCGAGAAAATTGGCGTCTATTTTGACCTTGCAAATATCGGGGGTGGCCTGGATGTGCAGAGTTTGGCCACCGAAGCCACCAAAAAATGGGGCGATTTCATTGCAGTATCCAAACTTGTTCCTGAATTAGCCCTTGCCGTAACCGACATTGAGGCCGATATTGCAGCACAAGGTTTGGATGGGGTGTTGCTCTGTGGGGCATCCCCAAGATTTGATAATGAGTTGTACCGCTTCAAAGCCCAGGTTGAATATGTCAACCTGCGTGAACAGTGCGTCCTCTCCTACAAAAACCCTGATGGTTCAGCCTATATTCCTGCAGAAGTAGCACCAGCCCCCTTACAGCAACTTGCCCAAGACTATGTGCACATGGGGGTCGCCAAACTGCAAAAAAGCTCTGTGCCTGATTCAGCAGCCATTGAAATCACTAGACGCATTTTAGTCTTAGGTGGTGGTTGGACAGGCTTAACTGCTGCTTATGAAGCCTCTTCCATGGGCTATGAAGTGGTGCTTGTTGAAAAGGCTGAAAAGCTCGGTGGCGCAGTCATCAATATGCCTGAGGCCTCACCCTTAGGCCCCACCTGGGAACATAAAACGGCCACTAATCTTCAAGATAAAATTGCCAAGGTCACAGGCAATGCCAAGATTAAGGTCTATTTAAATGCCCAAATGGAGCACCTCACAGGTCAACCTGGTGCCTATACAGCAAACATCAAGACCCCTGATGGCACAAAGACAGAAGCCATTGGCAGTGTCATCCTAGCCACAGGGTGGACGGCTCTTGATCCCAAATATTTGGAGCCCATGGGTCTTGGCAAAAGTAGTAAAGTCGTTACTTTGGCTGAGTTTGGCAAAATGCTCTTAAATGACTCGGTCAAGGCTAAACGCATTGCTTTTGTCTTAGATACGACCTTGGCTGAAGAGGCTTTTGCGAAAGAAGCAGCAGCTCAAGAAGAAGCCCAAGCTGAAGCTCCTGAAGCACCTGAAGCTAAAGATGGTGAAGCTGAAGAAAAAGCCTTTGTGAAGGCTGATCTTGAGAGCTTCAAGCACTTAAAATATTCCAATGTCGTCAACAGTGTCGGCATGTTACGCTTGGCTAATTCAGTATGTGAAAAGAGCCACGATGGCGTGCAGGCCTTTATCTTATATAAGAACATGACAGTGCCAGGCATCTTAGAGCGTTTCTACAAAAGAATGCAGGATCGCTTGGGTGTCATGATGACCAAAGCCGATGTCACAAATATCCAAGAGGTTGGCGACCACATGGTTGTGGAATGCCAAAACACCTTGTTGGGTGATGACTTCGACTTGGAAGTGGATCTCGTAGTCTTGCCCACAGGTCTTGTGCCAACCACAGCCAAAGAGGTCACTGTCCAATTTGACTACCGCCAAGGCCCAGACTTCCCAGATCTCGAGCTCTTCGACGGCTATGCAGATTCTAACTACATCTGCTTCCCCTATGAAACACGGCGCACAGGTGTGTATGCTGCAGGGTGTGTACGCCAACCCTTAACCTTAGATGCCTGTGAAGTTGATGCCAAAGGTGCTGTGCTCAAAGCTGTGCAATGCTTAGAAGCAGCCAACCGCGGTGTGGCCGTACATCCCAGAGCTCTCGATAATTCCTACCCTGTGTTTAACTTTGTACGTTGTACACAGTGTAAACGTTGTACTGAGGAATGCCCATTTGGCGCCTTAGATGACGATGAAAAGGGTACGCCCAAACCCAATCCAGCACGTTGCCGCAGATGCGGTACCTGCTTTGGTGCTTGCCCAGAACGGGTCATTTCTTTTGCCAACTACAATATTGATCAAATCGGTTCAATGATTAGACAGGTTGTGGTGCCGGCAGACTTTAAACATGATGGCCCACGTATTTTGATTTTAGCCTGTGAAAATGATGCCTACCCTGCATTAGATATGGCTGGCATGCGCCGCAAGACCTGGAGCCCCTATTGCCGAATCATTCCAGTGCGCTGCTTGGGTTCAGTCAATGCCATCTGGATTTCTGATGCCATGAGCAAAGGCTTTGATGGTGTGATGCTACTTGGATGTAAGTACGGTGATGATTATCAGTGCCACTTCATCAAAGGCTCTGAGATTTGTAACCGCCGGATGCAAAACATTGCCGAAACCTTGAACCGTTTAGGTGTGCAACCCGAGCGTGTGGAACAGCTTGAGGTGGCCATTGATGAATATGACAAGGTGCCAGCAATGATTGATGGCTTCGTAGCCCGCATCACTGCCTTAGGTCCTAATCCGTTCAAGGGAATGTAGGAGGTAGCTTTCATGGCACAATGTACTCTCAAACCTGATCTTGAATTTAGCCGCAAGCTCATAGCAGCTGGTGGCGAAGATCTCAAAAAGTGCTATCAGTGCGCCACATGCGCTGTAGCGTGCCCCTTAGCTCCTGCCAATGCTCCCTATCCCCGCAAGGAAATGGTCTGGGCTTCTTGGGGCTTAGGTGACCGCTTAAAGAGCGACGTAGACATCTGGTTGTGTCACAATTGCGGGAACTGCTCAGATCTCTGTCCACGTGGGGCAAATCCTGCAGATGTGATGAGTGCCGCCCGTAATGTGGTCTATCAAGATCTCCTGGAGCCCAAACAGATTGGCACCTGGATGAGTAAGTTCAGTGGCTTACCCTTCTTATTTGGGATTCCTGCCTTATTGTGGCTCATTGTGTGGTGGATCCGCACATCTTTTACCAATGGCGAGTGGTTCCCCACCCGTGCTGATGGTAGCATTGTTTTTGGCGATATCTTCTATGGGGACTACACCATTGACCCCATCTTCATGATCACCTTCTTTGGCGCCCTCTTTATCATTTGTCGCGGGGCTTATAAACTGTGGCAGAGTTTTAAACCTGAAGGCACTGTGGCCATAGTTGGTGAGCAAAAATGTTGGCTCTGCCATCTCTGGGATGTCTTGGTTGAAGAGGTCATTTTAGCCTCCCACTTTGATGAATGTCAGGATGGACCTAAAACTGGCAAAGGTACTCCCAGTCGCAGGGTGGGTCACACCATCTTAGTGTGGGCCTTTTGTATCTTAGCATTTGTCACGGCAGTGGTTGCCTTTGGGCACTGGGGCGGCAAAATCTTTCCAGCCATTGAAATTACAACACCCTTACGCCCCTTGCATCTAATTAAACTCTTGGCCAACTTTGGTGCCATTTTATTAGTGATAGGCCTTGGTATCTTAACAGTGCGCCGTGTGCTCGAAAATAAAACCACCCATAAATCTAGCTATTATGATTGGTATTTGCTTGGAATAATTTGGGCCATTGCCTTAACAGGTATTTTAGCTCAATGTTTCCGCTTAGCTGAAGCTGCAGGTTGTGCCTTCTTCATTTACTATTTGCATCTTGTCTTTGTATGGATGCTCTTTGCTTATTTGCCCTGGTCTAAATTGGGCCACTTCGTCTACCGCACAGTGGCTCTCTTGTATGTACGCATGTACGGACGCAAAAGCTAGCAGCTACTTGCTTTTTCCCGCGGTAGTCGGGCGATGCCCCACTGCCGATTGAAATCTTGGCAGCGTTAACAAGTAATTGCAGCTTAGATAACGCGACGACCTTTACAAAATATGCTTTGATCTCCTGAAGGGGGACTTAAGATGTCAGATAGTAATCGTAAATTATTTCCCATCGACAAAGTCATGGCCTTGGTGGCAGGAAAAGACGGTATCGATGTAAAAGATATTGCTGGCTATGTGGCAGGACGCTCAATCGTCTGTGATGAACAAGCTAAAACCGTAGGTGTCTTTGCTGCAGCTTGGTTGGCTCGCTGGTATCCTAAATTCACAGGCTTACTCTGGACTGAAAACCAGACTTGGGAGGCCTTTATCAATCAGGCTAAGGGCCAACTTGGGGACAATGTGAGCTTGCAACCCATGGATGGTCGGATCAAGGAAATGGCAGGTCAAGCCCTTGATTATTTGACCGATGCCGAAAAGAGTGTGGCAACCCAAACTGCTGCAGCCATGAAATTAGAAGAGCGTGTGCGGGAGTTAGAGCCTTTTGAAAGCCAAGCCAAAGCTTTGCAGAAGAAGGTCGACGAGCTGGAAGCCAAAATCAAAACCATGAATACCGATATGGGTGGCTTACGCCGCAAGGTTGCCGAATATGATGGCAAGGTAGCTCTCGAACAAGATGAACTCATGCGCACCATCAAAGACGCCATTAAGGACGGCTTAAAAGGCATGGTTGTGGGTGGCGCTGCAGCTGGTGCAGCTCAGGCTAGCGGTGATACTGCTGAAGCCCAGGCTCCTGAAGAAAATGCCGTGCCTGATGATTTTGGTTTCGGTTCCTCTGGCGCCAATGCTGATGGCTTTGGTTTCTAAGAGAAGGCTTACCTCCTAAAATTTTCTGTTTTTTTAAGATAAATTCAAAAAAAATATGGTTAGAGAATAACTCCTCTAACCATATTTTTTTGCTTTGTGCTTAACTAGCCTTACGCAGTTAGCTATTATAAAAGAAGATTGATTTTAGTTTATAAGTTTCTTGCAAGGAAAAAATGCAATATCAATATTACGTTTCACAAAAATGCTTAAAAGTTGTTATTCAAGTCCTATAATATAATATATCTATAGTTTTTATAATCAAATACTCAATAATATTGTATAAATGTAATATTGAAAAAGAAATTCCTAAAAATATCTTTGCATCATTATTCAATAAATCATTTAAAGTGCAGCATAAGTTTCTTTATATTCATTTTTAAGATTACTAGTAGTATATCAAAATTAAATTTCCTTTTTAATTAGCGCATATCTTGTTTAATCAATGTGCTGTAAAAATTGAATCTCCATACTAACATTCTATCTTTGCTTACCAAAATTAATCTCATCGTGTATAAAGCATATGACATAAACATAAATTATTTTAAGCAACAAAATTTTATCTTATAGATAATTCTATTTTTTATTAATCATAATATTTAACGAAAACCAAAGTCTCAAGATAAGAAAATAACTGTCAACTAGCTTTTAGGCACAAAACAGATTTAGATATTGCGGCAGAAGTGGCAAGCGCTAAATTTTCAAGCCTTGCAGCAAGCTTTGCCATTCGGTAAAAAAAGCCTGGGGCTAGACACGAATCTATAGCTTTTGCAAGGCTACATGGATCTAGGCATGGAAAAATTTGCCTTCAAACAGGCGAGAACGCCTATTATTGCTCACTTTTTCCGTGGCAAGGATTTTGCAACCTTCTTGGAAAACGCCAACCCTGGAGGCGAATTATGCAAATCACAGATACTCAAATGGATGAATTTTTACGGATTCAGATGCAGTCGTCGAATCAGGCGACCCGCCAGCAATCCCAGGCCACATCCCCCAATACTTTTGGAAACTTTTTAAACGAAGCCCTAACTAAGCAAGAACAAAACCAAAATAACGCTGCTGTAAGTCTGCTCCCCCACGGCACTGGTCAATCAGAAATGATTAGTCAGATGCTGCTTAATCCCGTAAATAATGAAGCCAGTGCCCACAATGAACAGAGCCTGTTGGAAAATACATTCAGCAATGCTTCTGGCACTTTAGATTTATGGGATTCCTACACGCAGAAGCTTGGCACCTATGAGCAAACCGATCTCCGCGCAGCTTACTCGATCTTAGAATCTATTGGTAGTAAGGTTGAAGAGCTCAAGGCAAGTGCCTCTAATCTCAATGTGCCTAATTTTGGACTCAATTCACTCATTAACCAAATGGATATCATGGCCACCACCGAAAAGATTAAGTTCAATCGTGGCGACTATGCTTAACCACCATAGTTGCAGTCTATAAAGCTACGGAATCAGGGTAACCGTAGCTTTCGATCCAAAGTAACCCTGATCTAACTATCATCCTAGACAAAATACATCTAAGTTCAATCGTTTCAATATTGTTCATGTATTTATTCTATCATAAGGCTAATGCACTAAATATTAGCTTCATATTTGCTTAGGTATAGGTTTTTTTATGGTGCTATTTAATAAATATTATTGTTTTTATAATTTATATATTTATTTTAAAAGTCGATATGCGAATATCGACTTTTTTTTATTTTTAAAAATTCATACCAATAACATCTAGTTATAATAAGAAAGAGATCTCTTGTGTATTTTATATTTCAAAATAATGCATTAGATACATCTTGTATATCGATAGTGTATGACTTCACATAAATATTCAATATAGATATTGCGCAAGATTATCTCTTATCAAAGTGTGCACAATACTCTGTCCAAAACGCCTTCTTGACTTCATGGCACAATGTCTTGCGTCTTTGGCAATTTAGGCATATAAAGCAGTTACAAATTTCAATGCGCAAGCATTTTCCTGCACGGATCTCCCAAAATTTCTGGAAAGGTAGCGAAGAGGCCGTAACGCGATCGACTCGAAATCGATTTACCGGTGATGAGCTGGTACGTGGGTTCGAATCCCACCCTTTCCGCCATTTTAGGCAAAAAAAGCTCTCTTACGAGGGCTTTTTTTGTGTCCAAAAATCTTGCTGTTTTTTGTATGTGCAGAGATAGGGACTGGCCACGTAGCCTTGCTGTGCCGCTTGATGGCGCCGTATGCCTGGCACAGAAATTACTGGCAGACCAACCTTGCTGCTCTTGGTGCGCACAGGTTTTGGCTTTGGCATGAGCCATTGCATGAACAGGTTGTGCGCAGTCTTGCCCTTCGGCTTGGTGTCGTCGCTTCGTTTTGGTACAGAATTTGCGTTATATTAACCTTGCCAAATTTGTGTGTGCTGATTTGGGCAAAGGTGTGTTTAAGGAGATTAACTTTTTCTACCAAACTCACTGAGGCTGGGTACAAAACGGTATGCCGTTCGTATCTGCGACAGTATAATTTTTTTCTGCAGCGCCACGCGCTCGCAACCTGACCGCAGCCGCAAGATGAGGTTGCTAGCTCTCAGACTTCCGACGGCAAAACGAGGGCCTTGAATCTGTCAATGGTTCGCAGAAGTGTGCTGATTTAGATGAGATCAAGTATTGCTGCCCGATTTTCTGGAGCACGAGCTGAGAATGCCCGCCCATCTGTGCCGAAGCCACAAACTCGCAGTGACCAATACGGATCTTGTGGCATCCCTTGTTGACAAATCGTCTCTCTTATACGTAAATATAGACGTAAAGGAGGTATGCCATGCAGAAAAAAATGACTATTTCCATCGACGAGAACGTGTACAACGGCCTAATGTCTGTTATCGGAAGACGAAAGGTGAGCAAGTTTTTAGAGGATTTGGCCCGCCCACATGTCATTAATAGTTCCTTGGCCGCCGGATATCAGGCTATGTCAGCGGATAGCGAACGTGAGAGTGAAGCGTCGGCATGGTGTGAAGCTCTTGTCGGAGACGGTTATAATGCGACGCGGTGAAGTCTGGTGGGTGTCTTTTGACCCCTCGCTCGGCTCTGAGATCCGCAAAACTCGTCCCGCTGTCATCCTCAGTAATGACGCAGCCAATGAGGCTCTGGCCCGCGTTGTTGTGGTTCCTATGACCAGCAATATAGCAAATGTTTACCCTGGCGAAGCACTTGTCATGGTGGAAAACCATCAAAAAAAGATTATGGCTGACCACATTATGGCTGCAGACAAGCGGCGTCTACAAAGCAGGCTTGGCACCCTGTCCGCGCAGGATATGGAAAAAGTGGCTGCAGCCCTTCGTCTGCATCTGGGACTGAATTAAGCCGTCCCCCTGATATTGTCATACCAACGCACTGCTACTTGCACCTCTTGCGCTTAGCATCGGTCTTGGTTCGAGCGTTCGGCATTCCACCGTTTTCCTAAAAGATACAAGCAAAAAATTTCTGAATAAAAGAATTTTTACAGTACGTTCTGCAGTACGGTATCGTCCATTTTTGCGCGTACCCCTTGAATTTAACGGGGTTTCAGGGCCTTTTGGGTTCCCACCCTTTCCGCCATTTTGCAAAATAGGCCCTCTTTGAGGGCTTTTTTTGTACCCAAAATTTGCTTCTAGCAATCGTAGAGCTAATGCAATTTTTGCACGCACTTGCAGAAGTATACTGAGGTCAGAAAAAAAACTTGAGCCCTTATGAATAGGCACTTTTGGCATAATTACACAATTTATTATTTTTGAACGTCAAAAATAATATGGACTTTATTACCGCGTTTTGCTAAATCTTAACCAATTTTTCATAA
>JAFSZE010000065.1 GCA_017455745.1 Desulfovibrionaceae bacterium
AAAAATCTATAGAATCACTTTTATTCTTTTGCATATACACATACCGCATACAGAAAAAGGGAATGTACCAAAATGATACATTCCCTTTTTTTTAATGGCAAAATTAAAAAAGCATCAATAAGCAATGATTAAAAAATCATTTACTCAACCCAGAGTCTGCACAAAATTTTATTTGAATAAATATTTTTTATAGATAATGGCACAAAATACAGCCTAGATACTAGAGCGATTATGAACGATTAAAAATTAAATATATTTTATTAGTGTAAACCAGCTCTTTGCTCGACAAGAGCAATTGTACGAGCAATTTGCTTTCCTAAAGGAGATCCTTTAGCCAATTCACGTTCAACCGAAGTAATACCCTGAAGTACACTTGAATGACGTTTATTAAATGGCTGTCCGATCTCTTTCAAGGTTAAATCTGTATATTTTCTGGCCAGATAAAAAATTGTATTTCTTCCAACAACATTAACCTGGCAACGTGATTTAGAATAAACATTGATCAGCTTTATGCCGTAACCTTCACAGACAAAATTAGTCAAACTGGTTAAGTCTGTGACTTGAATACCAGCATACGAGCTTAAGACCTCAATGGCTAATTCAGGGGTAATCTCCGAATGAATAACTTTAGCCTTAAAAATCAAGCTGTTTAAGCATGATTCCAATTGCCTAATATCACCGTCTAAGTGCTTAGCCAAAAGCTCACAGACCACATCGGAAATGCGCATTTTCAAACTATTTGTTTTACGACGAATAATTTCGCACCGCATTGCGAAATCAGGTCGATCAATATGCGCTAAAATCCCTGAACAGAAGGACGAAACTAACTGAGAATCAACTTGTTGCAATTCTTTGGGCGAAAAAGACGATGTGAAAATAACACGCCCACCGTGATTTTGAATATTCTTCACAATACCAAGGGCGGTTTCCTGAATTTTGGGTTTGTTTTGGAAGAAATGGACATCTTCTAACAAAAAAACGTCCAATTTGCGCAAGCGCTCTTTAAAGTCTTCAGCTTCATGGGTTTTAAGGCTAGCCACATAACGTGCAGCAAATTCCTCTGCCGTCATGTAGTCCACATTGTCAGTCATTTCGCTAGCCTGAATGTCTTGGCCCACAGCTTGCGCTAAATGCGTTTTGCCAAGGCCTGATTGAGCATTAACATAGAGAGTCTGCACATCGCCATTTAATCGACAGACATCTTTAGCCGCAGCCAAAGCCATACGATTACTGGCACCTTCAACAAAATCGCCGAAAGAGTAACGCCAAGATCTCTTAGGCGCCATCAAGGCCGTAGCCTTTACCGGTAGCCAAGGCTGAATACGTGCTGTTTTCTTTTCTTCTTCAGACGAAGCTGGCTTAGGTTCAGCCTTAATTAAGACTTTCACCTCTTGGCCCAAGACCTGCCGAGCGCACTCCTCAATTACGCCGTGGAAATTTTCGTTGAGCCATTTAGCCATATAGGGCACAGCTGCGATGAGTTTGAGCTCCCCATCTTGTATTTCAGCCTTTAGAGGGTTTATCCAGACTCTCATTGTGCCAGAATCTAGCTTTTTATTAAGCTTTTCTAATATAGTTTGCCATTGATCGTTCATGTCTCTCTTATATCTGCTAGCTAGTATAAGATCAAAATCCCCCTAATTGAATCTAATCAAACACATGAAGTAACTTTTCCCCAGCGAAAACTATCTCCTAAACCCTTGATTTTCCTAATTAAAATCCAAAGCGGTCCAAATGGTCTGGACTCTGAATCTTTTCTAAAAGGGTGGATTTTATCCGAGCTACGACTTTTTCCACAATGCCCCAAAAAGTTTTCCACATGCTAAACTCTTTTTTTCTCCATTTTACTCAAAATTCCTCGATTTAGCCCTCTGGGGCAGAGAAAATATAGACAAATTTAGACTGGAGGCTAAAGAGGGCATGAATCCTAAATATTAGACAACCCAGCCAAATTTAGGCTGATCTTTGGCTTTAAAGCTAGATTTTATAGGCATTTTATGGCCATATTTGCTGCAAATTTTCTAAGATTAGACCATCAATCATCTAAGCTTATTTTGGGCAAATTTTTGCCAATCACCTAACCGCCAAAACAACAAAAAATGGATTAAAACCAGCATAAAATCTAGCTTTTTTGGCAGAAAAAAAGTTGGCAGAGATTGGATTCTAGATTTTCTACGAAATATCCAAATTTAGCCGATTTTCTAAATTCGATCTATCTTTCGTTTGTTGATTTCTAGCAAATTGTTGATAAAGATCCAAAAACATCGCAAGAGGCTCTATGGAAAAGTTCTTGGGCTAGCCTATGTGTGGAAAAAAAAGAAAAGCCTCCAAGCTAATCTAAGCGATCTAGGTCTCTCCGCCCTGAGACCTTGCAATCCAAAATCTCGCCGCCCAACCACGGCAAAAAGACTTTAAGTAGCTTGGCCAAGAATTTTGGCTCAAATCTTTAGTTTGAGGACAATATCCCTATTAGCCAGATTGGGCCGCTCTCCTCTTTCCGCAGGTTAGCTGAAAAGCGCTGATTACGTTTCAAGCGCAACGTTGAAAGAAACCAGCAAGCTTGCGGCTAGAATAGATGGGTATGCGTATAAAGGCTGTCAGGGTATGCTCTGTGACTAAACTTGGATATAGTCGATATATTAAAGCATATTAAGCAATTGTGTAGATACGATCTTTTACCGTGATTTTTATAGTATGTTTTTATCCCTTTAAATTTTTTAGACGGTAATTGGTACTGCATACCGATTCAAAATAAAATTTTATACCGTCATACATTTTGTAAGAATCTTTTCTTTCAAAATTTAATACAGCTAATTTTATCTTATTCAAATATTTGAAAATTTAGAGTTTAAAATAAATATTGCTATCACTATTGACTAAATAAGAGCTTAGAATATATTAATAACATAACTATAGACACACAGATTATAAAAACACATTATCTAGATAAAACTAAAGCATATTCATTGGATCTAAATCCAATGTTATACGCATATGTTTAATTTTAGTTTTATTAATAGCAATTTGATATGTATCGCGAATATTTTTCCAGGAGCTAGCTTTAAGCAAAATCTGATATCTATATCTATTTCTAAGCATAGATAATGGCGATGTTGCAGGTCCAAGCATTTTAACATTTTGCTTATTGGCTATATCATTCATGATAGTGCCTAAAGATTTAAGTTCTGCTGGAGCCTTTTCATTTTCGCGTTCATATGACATCCGTACTAAAGCTAAATTAACAAAAGGTGGGTAGAGATATTTTTCACGCCTCTCTATTTCATTTTGATAGAAACCTTCATAATCATTATTTAACACATAATGAAAACAATAATGATTTACATCACGTGTCTGCAAAAAAACTCGCCCAGGTAACTCTCCACGCCCTGCCCGACCTGCTGATTGAATCAAAAGCTGAAAGGTACGCTCTGCTGCCCGATAATCAGGAAAATTAAGACCTAAATCGCAATCAGCAGCAATAACCAATGTGACCTTAGGAAAATGATGACCTTTTGAGAGCATCTGAGTTCCAACCAAAATCTGGGCTTCTTGATTGGCAAATGATTTTAAAATGCTCTCCATGCGACCTGGTTTTACGGTACTATCCCGATCAAGACGCAAAACTCTCTGACCAAAATATGTCGATAATTCTTCAGCCAAACGTTCTGTTCCCTCGCCCATGGGCAGAAAGGCTGCTGATCCACAATTACTGCATGGGGAAGGATAAGGTTTAGAGTAACCGCAATAATGACAGACTAGACGTCCTCGTGCCTTATGGAACGTTAGGGCAATCTCGCAATGTGGACAATGTTCAGTTTTACCGCAATCCAAACAATAGAGGTGCGGTGCATATCCACGGCGATTGATCAAAACAACGGCCTGTTGACCTGCTCGAACTGTCTCCGTTAAAGCATTTAAACTTTTTAGGGACAACAATGTGACCGCTTCAGACATACTCTGGCGTTCACGAGTATTGACCATTTCAATGGGTGGTAAATCACGTCCAGAAACACGTTTAGGCAAATACAGAATGGGCAAGGTGCCCGATTTAGCAGCATAAAAAGTTCGCACATCAGGAGTGGCAGAACCAAGCACTAAAAGGGCATTTTGCCGCATAGCCCTAGACCAAGCGATTTCCTTGGCATGATAGACAAAACCTTCATCTTGTTTAAATGAAGCATCATGCTCTTCATCCAAAATTATACAACCGATTGGATAAGCATATTTAAACTATTTTTAACTTTACTTAACTTTGCGTAAACATATATACTGATATTTATAAAAAATATTTTCTAGATACAAAATCTAAGATAAAAATTCAAGTCAAAAATTTAAGTCAAGATACGATTTAAATAAAAAAACATAACAATAATAAGACGCATAAATATTTTATATCGAATGTATATTTTGATTATTAATTTTTAATTTTCGATTGTTTTTTATTTATTGATAATTTTCAATTTCTAATTATTGAAAATTTTATCTTAGGCTTATTTCAAAGAAAAAAATTTACTACAGCAAAAAAATATTTTTATAAATTTGTATATAAGTATATTAAATAAATAGCCCACAATATATAACATAGAATATATGCTATAGACTATTAAACATGCAGTATAAGATATAAAATATATGCTAATAATTCGACAGCTTTATTAACATGTCCATATATTTATATATCATATAGTATATTGATATATCGTTATAGGAGTATATATATTAATTTTAATTAAGTAAAATTGATTCATTTAAGTTAAATATACTTATCATGTTCACATTGAAACGCAACTTCCAATGCAGTCTTAACGTCTCCGTCAGACCTCTCACACTTTCATGTGAGCGCAGACTATATCTTCATCCAAGATGATCTAGATAGATAATCTTGGAGCAGTATTTTTCTTCCGCCTTGAGCTTGCGGCTTTACTTCTCCTCAAGAGAATAGTCGTTGAAGGTCTTCCATGCCTAAATAAAATTAGGTTTAGGACTTTCCCTGCTAAACACCCATTGTTTTTGAACACTTAGGCCATACGTTTTTGAAATGTCACTGTGCAATTATAGAAAAATAAACTAAATAAATGCCTTCCAACACTGATATGGTTTTATTTCACCTTATGTCATCCTTACTGTTTTTTCTGCTTTCGCACCTAGAAATTTATTCCAGCTTATCTTTTCAGATTACTGTTTAGGTCGTAAGGCTTTAGGGATTAAAAGCATTTAACACTGAGTTCGCACCTCTCACAAGATACGAAGGGTTTTCTAGAACTCTCGTCAAGTCATACACAAAGGAAAATTTAAACAATTTTCTTGTGACTTCTACAAGTAGTTGTCCAGCCCAAATTTTCTACTGGCAAAAAAAGAGCAGATCTTGTACCGACGATTAAACTTACAGGTTCATTGGCCACCTCTCGCCAAAGATTTTCACGATAACTTGCTGTTTGATAGCCATGGAAAAGTCTAGTCTCTATTTCTGGATAAATTGTTTTAGCATCTTGAATAAGCTTAAGTGCTAATGCCACTTCAGGAACCAATAATAGAACACTACGTTTTTTCTTGAGCATACGAGCCGCTATTTCAAGATAAACGGCTGTTTTACCGCTACCTGTAATACCGTAAAGTAAAGTGGCTTTAAATTTATGCTCATCCATAGCCGCACTTAATTCATCCACACACTTCATCTGATCAGCATTTAGGCTAAACGGTCGTCCTGCTGGCGGCAAAAGTGCCCTATTTTCTTCTTCAACTGCGACGTCACCACGGCCAAGCAAAATATGGCCATTTTTCAAAAGTGCCTGTAAAGCTTGGGCTAAACTTCCTCCAACCTCCTTAGCTAAAATTTTTCGGCTGGTGGTACCATTAGTTTGGAGGTACTCCAAAATAGCTAATTGGATCTTGGCCCCAGGTCTTACAGGCCAAGGCGGTTCACAATTAATGGAATAAGCCTCTTCATCGGCTGCCGATCTAGGCCCTGGCAAGATTTTAGCCTGACCAGCCAACAAAGAATCAGCAAGATTTTGGCGTTCAGCGTCACTTAACGTGGCCAAATCAATCAGGGAATAGATTTTGGCACCATTTAAATCAATGTTATGCAAAACAAGATTTGTGCTCTTAAAAGCTGCCGGCAAAAAAGCTTCCGCTATTTTTCCAGCAGAAACTCCCTGACGACGCTCAAGATCAAAAATCAAATGCAACAGATCGGCTTTAAGTAAGGGCTTAAGCTCAACTGGCCAAAACACAGTGCGCAGCTTGACACTACTTGGCAGATTGTTCTCTGCCAGCAAATCAACCACAACCCCTAAGCGATAGATATTACGACTGCGACCAAAAGGTACTATGACTCGTAAACCAGCTTGCCAAAAAGATTTTGGAAAGTGTGGGCTTGGGAGATAGGTATAGACGCCATAAGGCTGCGATAGGAGGGCAACTTGGATAAACATAATTTTTGCTACTTGATATGCTCCTAGAAAGACAATTGTCTAATTCTTATTTATTAGTTATTATGTTTTTGCATCAGATTGGAACAAAACGGTAAGCTTGGCATCAGATAGACCGACACACATATTGTGTTCCAGAGATTTGCGAAAAAAGTAATAAATAATCAATACTTCTGCTGTAATTTTTTAGTTTTTTAGATTGTCCCTATTTAGAGACAGTGTATGTGCCTAAAAATATGATCTTTATCAAATTTATTACCTATAAATTATTACTATCGCACTATCTACTATCCGCTATCTAAATTATATACTATTTTATACACTATTTTATTTTAAAAAGACTAACTACCTACAATTGTTAAAATCTGAATTTAGTTTTAAAGACTAAAGATTAATGCTTAATGGCTTAATTAAGATTGTAAATTAAGAATAATAATTAGCTATTAATGATTAGCTATTAAGAATTATTGGTTAAGAATTAAGAATCAATAAAGAATAAGGCTGCCTTATAAAGTAAAGCAGCCTTATCAAAATTGTAATCGCAAAAAACTAAGCAAAAAATTAACGTAACTCGCGCTCAACAACTTCAGCCAAATCAGCAGCATAAAGGGCCACTTTTTGTGGATCCTCTCCTTCTACCATGATGCGGCACAATGGTTCTGTGCCCGAATATCTAAGCAAAACTCGGCCACGGTTACCAAGTTCTTCTTCAATCTTCTCCACAGCCTCGCCAATTGCTGGTCGATCCTCAAACGGCAGACGCTTTTCCACACGCACATTAACAAGCTTTTGTGGAAAGGGTTTGAGCAATCCGGCCAATTGTGACAGAGGTTTATCTTTTTCCTGCATGATGCGTAAAATCTGCAAAGCAGCTAAAAGACCATCGCCTGTAGTGCTATATTGTCTAAAAATTAGATGACCAGACTGTTCACCGCCAAACATAGCTCCATTTTGGCGCATGCATTCAACCACATAACGGTCACCGACCTTGGTCCTAACCAATGTGCCACCATGATCTTCCATGAAGACTTCCAAGGCCATATTGCTCATAACCGTCGTTACTAACAATTTACCCACAAGCTCATTGCGCTCAAGCATGGCCTGGGCACACAGAGCCATGATTTGATCACCGTCTAAGATGCGTCCATGTTCATCAACCACAATCAAGCGATCAGCATCTCCATCCAAGGCCAAGCCGACATCCGCCCGAACTTCTTTAACTTTGGCAGCCACAACTTTGGGATGGAGTGAACCGCAGTGATCGTTAATATTTAAACCATTGGGATTTGTGCCTAAACGAAAGACCTCAGCTCCAAGCTCTTCTAAAGCAAGTGGCGCGACTTTATAGGCAGCCCCATTGGCACAGTCAATGACTATTCGCAATCCGGCCAAAGTCAGATGTGGAGGAAAACAGCTTTTGGTGTAGACAATGTAGCGACCACCAGCATCTTCAATTTTGGTTGCTCGACCAACCAAATTAGGTTCTGGATAAGGCCAACACATATTAGGATTACAGACCATATCCGCGATTTCGTTTTCCGTCTCATCCAAAAGCTTATAGCCATCAGCATCAAAAAATTTGATGCCATTGTCATGGAAGGGATTGTGAGAAGCTGAGATGACCACACCCAAATCAGCCCGCATATTTCGCGTCAAAAAAGATATGGCTGGAGTTGGCAAGGGCCCGGTCATAATTACGTGCATCCCTGCAGCACATAAACCTGCAGTTAAGGCCGATTCAAGCATATAGCCAGATAAACGTGTATCTTTGCCGATGACGACTCGCTCGCAATGTTCACCTTTACGAAAACGTACCCCTGCAGCCAATCCTAGCCTAAGAGCCACATCTGCCGTCATGGGATAAGTATTGACTGTTCCTCTAAGACCATCGGTGCCAAAAAAACGCTCGGCCATGCCTGCTCCTAGCAAAAAAGAAGAGAAGATGGTTAGAATTTGCGATCCAGACTTAAAAATTTGAAAGCCCAGAAGTTAGTTGAGTTCTTTTGAGGCTTAATTTTTCTTGGGTGTTTTTTTGTTCTGTGGGATGGGCCTCTTTATGTTAGACGTTTGATTTTTTCTAGGGAGATTTGCGGGAGATTTACTTCGAACGGCTGGCTTGCCAGTAGTCGATGCTTGCGGTTTAGGTTTAGGCTTTGATGGACTTGGAGGTTGCTTCCTAGGCACAAGGTTAGTCTTGCGCTGCAAAATTCTTCTGCGTGGAGAGTCTTTTTTGTCAACCGCCTGTTCACGTTGAGAGTTACTAGACTCATCGTCAGTTACTCTGCGATGGCGACGTCTTGGTGCTGGCGTCTCGACGCTTTTTTTTTCTATAGGCTGAGGACTAACAATAGGTAAAACAGGTGTGATATTTTTGGTATCATTGGGAGAGACGCGCGTAATCGTGACTCGTAAATGCTCATTGGCCACTTCCATACCATCGGGTGGCGTAAAATTGAGCTCAACATTGCGACTTTCACCAAGTTTTAGATCCGGTGGTAAAGCTGTGACCCGCAGTTCATTTAAATAGGCTTCATCTTTCTGTTTATTGGCCGGTACCTTAATGCTGAGTTGGACAATCTCCGGGGACACTCTGTAAATACTTGGGTCAGCTACAGATAATGTCACAGGATAAACTCGTACCATATTGACCCGTTCACCTTTGACGACATACTCTATTTTTATAGAAGATGGCTCAGCAGATACATGAGGACAATTTAATTCTTTTGGTATCAAAATAGGAATATCTTTAACAACACTTTTTTTATTAACATCTAAAAAATCAACTGTTACATTAAGTGGAAATATATTTATACGATCAAGTTTCTTAATTTCACTTTCCGGACCATGGAAAGATATACTTTGATGAGAAATACTACGAATAAAAATTTGATTATCACTAATAAAATCAATGCGCACAGGCATCTTAATATGGTCAAGATATTCAGCCGTTAGTTTTATAACTGCAGGTTCAACATAGAGAATTTTAAAAGCTCGGCTAACCGATGGGCTCATAAGTTTTTTCTGTTCGTCAATCACTGAAAAGACATTACTTGGCTCAGCATCGCCAACCTTTAAGCCTGAAATGTCAATTGGCAATTCAATAATCTCAGGAAGCGTATTTTTAAGCATTTTTGGTCCACGTATACGCTCCTTCACATGATAAACTAATCCATTCGTAACAAAAAGTTTATTCGACAACCCTCGATAATTTAAGATAACGTCAACTTCAAAATCAGTCATATCGTTATGAACAATCATGTACCACATACCAAAGGAGATAAGCACGGCGATAATAAAAATCACCGGTCGCGAAATCGAAATCGATGGTAGATTAAACTTAAAGAATTTCATGGAGTATTTTCTCCAAAGCATTGCGATCCAATTTACGCGTGAGCACCCCCTTATGGGCTAGCGAAATTTCGCCTCGCTCTTCAGAAACCACAATAACGGCGGCATCAGAATCCAAAGTAACACCTAAAGCAGCACGGTGTCGGGTGCCAAAATTTTGATCTTTGGCCACAGCCAATGGCAAAATACAGCCAGCAGCAGCCACACGACCGTGACTTATGATCACAGCACCATCATGAAGTGGGGATCCGACATAAAAAATATTCATTAATAGGCGTTTAGATATTTGAGCATCAATCTTTTGACCTTCCTGATTCATAATATCGTTCAAAGAAACATAACGCTCAAATACAATCAAAGCACCTTGGCGTCGCCTAGCCATTTCCATACAGGCATCGATAACTTCACGACTAGCTTCATCATGCACAACTTTTAAATGGGCATGGAAAAAACTCATATTACCAATATCAACCAGGGCTTTGCGAATATCCGGTTGAAAGATAACGACAATTAAAATAAACAATGAATCAAAAACGTGTGAAAGTAGCCAGTATAAAGTATATAAACCGTAGTATTCGGAAATGTAGAAAAGTATTCTAAAAGCAACTAAGCCAATAAGCACAGCAAGCGCTCGCGATGTCCGCAAGCGCTGCATTAAAAAATAGAGCACACAGCTCATTAGTGCAACATCAAAAAAATCTACACTAGTGAAGTCCATAGAAAAATATCGACTCAAGTTTGGCTTATTATGCTTCGAAGTGAACTACCCACATCAAAAATGTAGCTTTACAGCCAATTTTTTACCAAAAAGAAATAAAATCTGACTAAAAAAATGCTTGTGCAAGTTTCAAGGCTTCCGCTGTTTTGCCCACATCATGCACACGATGCCAAAAAACACCGCGATCAAATAAGAGGGCTGAGGCAACGCTTGTAGCTTGACCTCTTTCATGCAATTTAAGTCCTAACAAATCTCCAAACATACTTTTCATGGATAGACCGATCAATAAAGGACGTTTAAAGATTTTAAACGCACTAATATGCTTCAAGATGGCCATATTGTGTTCTAAAAGCTTACCAAAGCCGATTCCAGGGTCAAGCAAAATATGCTCTTCTGGCAAACCAGCTTTAACTAGCATATTCAAATGCTGTTCAAAAAAGGTTTGGACCTCATAAACAACATCATTATAGCTAGGCTTATCTTGCATATCTTTGGGGCGTCCCTGGCTATGCATCAAAACATAGCCAGGTTTATATTGCACGAGTACATCAAGAAGATCTGGATCAAAACGACAAGCGGAGATATCATTGATTATGCTAACACCTAGGGACAAAACTTTGGCTGCTGTCGCAGCATGATAGGTGTCTACCGAAAGAATTGCCTCTGGTACACTCGCTTTTAATTCATTAATTACCGGTAGGAGTCTTGAGAGTTCATCCTCGCTAGTCAGAGGCTTAGCATAAGGTCTAGTTGATTCAGCACCAAGATCAAGAACATCAGCGCCCTGATCCAAATGTTCTAAGGCTAAATTGATAGCGCTCTCTTGTGTTCGACTTGATGTATAGAAAGAATCTGCAGTTAAATTGACAATACCCATTAAGCCATAGGGCTCTTTAGGTTTAAAAAGACAATCTCCTGCTAAAAGAAACGGGGGGTATGACATATGATCAATGTGACAGATTTAGGCCGAGCTGATTTGGACAAATTTAGAGCATCTAATTGGGCTTAGACATTTTTAGATTGATTATCCTTGACATCGTCATCATTAGCATCAGGATCAGTTTCAATCAAAAACTTATCGTTATTAAACTCTTCCTCCAAATCAGGCAGTTGCTCATTGTTCATCAAACGATCAAGTTCTTCGCCGTTTAACGTTTCACGCTCAAGGAGGGCACTAGCTATACGATGGAGAATGGGTAAATTCTCCTCCAAAAGCTTGTGACAGCGCTCATGGGCCTCATTGACGATCTTTTTAACTTCAAGATCAACGATTCTAGCTGTTTCATCGCTAAAATTCTTGTTTTGAATCCACTCGCGCCCAATGAAGACCTCTTCACCAGTTTCGCCAATAGCCAATGTGCCAATGGTTTCGCTCATACCCCATTCGCAAACCATCTTCCTAGCTGTGCGCGTCACTCGCTCAATGTCGTTGGAAGCTCCAGTTGTTACTTCGTTAAAAACGATCTCTTCAGCCACCCGACCGCCTAAAAGAACAACCAAACTATTTTTAAGCCATTTTTTGGAATAGCCATGGCGATCTTCTTCAGGCAGCTGCATGGTTACACCAAGAGCCCGACCGCGAGGAATGATTGTAACTTTATGCACAGGATCACTACCAGGCAAAAGCTTGGCAACTAAAGCATGACCACCTTCATGGTAGGCTGTAATGCGCTTTTCTTCATCAGATAAAATTAAACTGCGCCGCTCACGTCCCATGAGCACTTTATCTTTGGCAAACTCAAAATCACCCATAATGAGTTTATTTTGATTTTGCTTAGCGGCCTGTAAAGCAGCCTCATTGACCAAGTTCTCCAGATCGGCCCCGGAAAAACCTGGCGTACCTTTAGCGATAACATCCAAGTTTACATCTTTGCCCAGAGGAGTTTTCTTGGTATGCACTTCCAAAATGCGACGTCTACCACGCAGATCAGGAGTTGGCACAACCACCTGACGATCAAAACGGCCAGGTCTAAGCAAAGCTGGATCCAGGACATCAGGACGGTTGGTGGCAGCAATTAAAATAACGCCTTCATTGCTTTCAAAACCATCCATTTCAACTAAAAGCTGATTCAACGTCTGCTCACGTTCATCATGACCTCCGCCAAGACCAGCTCCACGCTTTCGACCCACAGCATCGATTTCATCAATAAATATTAGACAGGGAGCATTCTTTTTGCCTTGCACGAAAAGATCACGCACACGCGATGCGCCAACGCCCACAAACATTTCCACAAAGTCTGAACCAGAAATGGAAAAAAACGGCACTCCGGCTTCGCCAGCCACAGCCCGAGCCAAAAGAGTTTTTCCGGTGCCGGGAGGGCCAACTAAAAGCACACCTTTGGGAATACGACCGCCAAGACGGGTAAATTTCTTGGGATTAGAGAGAAATTCAACCACCTCAGATAATTCTTCCTTGGCTTCATCCACCCCAGCCACATCTTCAAAGGTTACACGATTGTTTTCAGCATCTTGATTTAGAACTCTAGCCTTGGCTCGGCCAAAACTCATGGCCCGACCGGTGCCGTTTTGCATCTGGCGCATAAAAAAGATCCAGACGCCGACTAAAAGCAACATCGGAAACAAAGAGACAAAAACAGATAAATACCAAGACTGTTCTTCCGGCGGATCAGCCCTGATTTCTACCTTTTTGTCAATCAAACGATTAACGAGATTTATATCCCTTGGGGCATAGCACTGAATTTCTCGATTATCCGCCAATCGACCGACCAAAGTATTCCCATGTATCGTGACACTTACAATCTGACCACTATCTATTTCGTTCAAAAACTCGGTATAAGACAAGCGATGTTGATTGGTTGGCGTCTGCTGGAACAGATTAAACACCATAATCATAACCACAACAATCGCCACCCAGACAAACATATTGCGTCCAAATTGATTCAAGCTTAACCTCCCTTCAAACAAGCTCAATACATCAATATTATAATACATCTTAACAGCTTGGCAATGGCCAGGCAGAACAGTATTTTTAGCGCACACCTAGCCTCTCACGTAAGACAAGCTTTTAACCCAAAATCGGACCAATGTTAAGGTTTTAGACGAATAATTAAAATATTTTCATTCTTTTGAAAAAATTAGCCAAAATTCTGTCTATACGCAAAATTGTAGTTTCTTTGCCCGATTAGACACTACTCTGCCCCTTATGCCAGGCCCTCCGTTAGGTCTTTTGATTTTAAGATAGCCCAAAAAAGCCTGTGCCCCAAAGCTATTGGGATGAGCCTTTGGGAAAATTTAATCTTGGCTTTAAAGCTATCTTCTATTTAAATGCTTTGAAGATAACAGTATTCCAATAATTATACTCACGTTAACTAATAATAAATATAGAAATATAAATATATGCTTGTTTAAGATAAAGCGGGTTAATTTTAGATTGAATGATATTTTAATTTGCAATACTAATAAATTTACTCCTAAAGATAAGATTATCAACTTATTTTTTCTTTAAAAACTTTACATGATTAACTTTACGCCCAATTTTCCTATCTATTATTTTTTTGGTTACACAAATTTCTATATTTTACAGTTTAAGTATTTTTTATATTTCATTAAATTATCCATACTGATAGATAATTTAAGATGGTAATATTTTATAAAAATTCATGGATTTATTTTTTTTTCTTTATTGATCTTCGAATAATTATTTATAGCATAAATTATTTCGATTTAAAATTAACCTATATTTATTTTGATAGGTAAATATTATATGATTTTTCAGCAAAATTTTTCAAAACTAGGTAGAAACTATTTTTGTATCATTTATATTTAAATTTTTAAAACTATATATCAGTGAAAACAATATTTTATTGTTTGATTATCTGGCACAAACCGTGCTTGCATTTCTTAGAGTTTTGAAGTAGAGTTATCGGAAATTTTTTTGGCCGGATTTTTTATGGCCATGCCCTTTTCCTTGAGAATATAAGGATAGGTGTCAAAAACATAGCTTGCTTAGGCGCCGTCAACTCCCCCCCCATAAAGGGGTGAGGCTTGTAAGAAAATTACAAGCTTAATTGATTAGTCGGTATATTTAAGAAATATGCAGCCGTTTTTTCGAAATAGATTATAGG
>JAFSZE010000066.1 GCA_017455745.1 Desulfovibrionaceae bacterium
ATTAATATATTTTTCAGCAAGTTCAACACAACTAATTTGTTTTTTCATCAACATTTCATGCAACCTGTGAATCAATGCTTCAACCTCCATCATTAGAATTTAAATTAACCACAAAAAAACCTTCATCAACAACTTTGCAATTCTTCAAAATTTCAGTTTGATCAAACGACTTTTCAACTTCATCGGCTCTAAACCTGTTTTTTAAACCATCAAACCCAAAAAAAGCTTCATCGCTTAACGAAACTGAATTTATTTTATCTGCAAATTTCACAACTTCGCTCATATCACTCAACAACTTGTCGAATTTGTCACTAGGAATTTCTAGCTTAGCTAAAATTGCAATGTTTTCTAATTCTTGCCTTTTTAACACAAAACCTCACTCCAACCAAAAAATTTTGAATTTTTAACGAATTTTTAAATGAACCTCGCGTAACTGCTGCTCACTAACAAAATTTGGTGCTCCTAAAAGAACGTCCTGTGCGCTGGAATTCATCGGAAACGCAATTACTTCTCGAATGTTTTCTTTTGATAATACATTAGACATTTTCTTCCAATACTCCATTCAATAGTATTCTGGCGAAATACTTGGCTAGATTTGCCTCGGTTGTCTTTGATGAAACAACCTTATCATTGACTATTACTAAGTCGACCCACTCAGGACACCTCTTATCCCAGTCAACACTTCGTAAAGTATTAAGGTGCTCTTTCCAATTATCTGGACAGGTTCTGATTAACTTGTTTCCTGCCATTCCTAACGCGTGGAGTGTCACACCAAGCGAGCAAATATAGTCTTTACGCACCTCAGCCGCCTTCATTTGCCCGCTAATTACATCTTTCCACTGTTGTGTATTGCTGAATACACTCTCCCAAAATCCTTGTGCATAGGCTAACCTCTCTTCAGGCCTGGCATCAAGATCTTTTAGCAACGAATAGGTTCCGTGGTATATAGCGCTTAAGGTAAACAATTTCTTCGATCTGTTTGAAATTGTCGTTTTTTCAAGCTCCACATATCCCTTGAAATAGCGCTCTTCTTGTGCGAGTTTTCGAACGAGGACTGATAGCGGGTCACGATCGTCATAAAGAATGTTTAATGATTTAGTAGGCCTTATAGCGTAACGATTAAGGTCAGAAAACATCTGCTGTGAGTTTTTCAGCCCCAGATCGTGGTAAAAAACGACAGATATATGTTCGTATTTTAAGTTTTTATTCTGCTTAAGGGCTGCTTCAATTGCCGCTTTACGGTGCTGGCCATCATTAATGAGAAATCTTGCGTTTATCGGTATTTGTATTTCTCCTAGGTATGGGTGGTCGTCCAAGAGAGGAGTGAAAATGATTTCACTATCCACCGAAACCGTAATTGACGAAAACACATAAGAATTAGGATTATGTAGAATATAGTCTCTCATTTCAGGAATGCGACTTTTATTCAAGGTCCTTTGAGCTCGCACCTCTGGCGGAAGGTCTTCATCATTAAATACAAACAGCTTTGGAATTGTTGACAAAGGCACCATCGAAATGAAGTATTCCTTGTTCGCCTGAATTCCTTTAACAGCCTGAAAGGTAAAATATGCTTCCTGCCCCTTTATCATTGTAACACCTTCACTCCCTTATCCATCTGTAAAAAACATTACAAATAGATTCTAGCACACTTTAGGAAGTATGTAAATAGGAAAAAGGAAGTCTTCTTTTAGACTTCCTTTTTCGCTGGCCTAAAATGACAATCTGATTCTTCTGCTCATATTTTCTTGGCAGATCCACTCATACACTTCTTCAGTAATATCGCCGAAAGTTGCTTTTCCATCTCGAACCTTGTCCAAAAATGACTTTATCGCGGGTGTGAGCTTGTATCCATCTGCTATTCTTTGCGCTTTTTCCAAGTTCTGGCTTAACGTTTCTATAGCTTCACTCGAAGGCGTTGCTTTTACACCTTCATGCAATGCATTTAGCACCATCTGCGCTTCGCCTTTTTTGTCAAGTAAAGACATCAATGCGTTTAGATAGCTTTCTATAGGTGCAGCTTTTTCAGATGCCGCGGATTTCCATACTAGCTCAACTTGTGCCGTATACTTGCTAATTACCGCAGCAAGTGCATTTACATGAGTTTCGGACAACTCCATTTCCCTGCATGCATTACCACACTCGGCAATGCTTGCGCGAATCTCATGTATCTGCTCATTTGATAAAACAATTTTTTCAAATTGACTGCTATTGATGGCGAGAAT
>JAFSZE010000067.1 GCA_017455745.1 Desulfovibrionaceae bacterium
CGTACGGATGGGCCGCAGATGCCCTATTTATAAGGATAACATTTTGACGGTCAATTTTTATAAGGAAATATAAAAAACACCGGATTTTTTTGCGTTTCCATCACTGAATGTTTACAAAAATTTAAAGTATCGATTTTTAGCTCAATTATCTACTGCGGTTCGAAGTGATTCGGCCCTTTAGGGAAAACCTAGAAAAAAGACTTTTGTCGTTTACTATATCTGATAAGAGATTTAAATATAGTTTAAAAATGATGTTGTTGTTTTTTATTCTACTCTATAGCACTAGCATCTTCTAAATATTTGGCTCTAAGTTGTCCACATGCCGCTTCAATATCTTGACCTTTGCTTTGTCTAACTATGGCAGTAATTTTTTTATCCCAAAGTACCTTTTCGAATTTTAACACATCATCACTTGAAGGTGCTTTATAAGGTGCATTTTGGGTTGGATTATAGACAATCAAATTGAGCTTGGCCTTCATAGCCTGGACAATTTTAGCTAGTTCAAGGGCATGAGCTGTGCTATCATTAACACCACCCAAGAGCAAATATTCAAAGGTTAGATATTCACGAGTCTTTAAAGGATAATGCTTAAGATTAGCTAAAAGATCATTTAGTTCAAAGAGAGCTGCCTTGGGCATGATTTTAGCCCGCAAGGCTTGATTGGGGGCATGGAGGGAGACAGCTAAATAGCAAAGGCCACTTTCGCCAAGTGTATCTAAAGCTTTGGGGATGCCGCAGGTTGATACGGTAATGCGTCTTGGTGAAAAGGCTAACCCGTGGGTTGAGTTTAGGGTTTTTAGGGCCCGTAAAAGTTGATCCAAATTTAAGAGAGGCTCGCCCATGCCCATAAAGACTAGATTTTTGATGATGGGGTGATCTGGACGCACGTCCCCTATAAAAGACCTTGCGGCCAATACTTGGGAGATGATTTCGCCATGTGTTAGGTTGCGTTCAAAGCCCAAGGCTCCTGTGGCGCAAAAGGTACAGCCCATGGGGCAGCCTACTTGCGTTGATAGGCATTGGGCATAGCGCACTTTGCCAGCATGATCGGTGGCAGGAATGAGCACCGTTTCAATAAGCTTTGAATCAGCAAGCTCTAAAAGGAGCTTTTGGGTTCCATCAGAGCTTGTGCGGACCTGTTTTATTTTGGGCAGTTCGCTTGAAAAAGTTTGGGCTAAGGTTTGGCGGGTGGCTACTTTTAGATTGCTCATTTGATCAAAGTCAAAGCAGAGCTTTTGATAGAGCCACTGCCAGACTTGGGTCGCACGAAAGCTAGGCTCATGAAGCTCATCTTGAAAATAGTCGGACAATTCCTCAAAGGAAAAATCAAAAATATTCAGCATAGCGCCCATCTTAGGCGTCTAGAGAATTAGCGTATTTTTTGACAAAGAGAATGGCCGATTCTCTATCACTGACAGTTCCTGCAATTTGGGCCTTTAAAAGAGCATCGCGGATGCTGCCAACCAACGGTCCTGGGGCCAAGTTGGTCTCCTTCATAATCTCATTGCCGTTTAAGAGCGGTTCCAACATCTGTTCCGGTGTTTGGGCCCGACCCAAATATTTGACGTTGTGATTGAAGGATGTGTATTTGTCTTCCCTGGCAGCGATATCAGCGCGAGCCATAGCAATCAGTCGTGGGTATTCATCTAAGGCCGTAAAGCGGCGGATACCTCGATCTGTCAGCATGAAGTGGAAGCGCATATGGTTGGCCACCAAATGGCAAATTAAATCAATATCTTCGTAGTCAAAATGTAAGCGCTGTAAAATTTTACGGGTGACTTTGGCGCCAACACGGTGGTGCTGATAGAATGTATAGTTATCGTCAAAGTATTCACAGGTAAAGAGCTTGCCCACATCATGAAAGAGCATGGCCATGGTGCCAAGCCAATCGTAGTGGAAATCGCGCTCTGTATAGAGTTTCATGCATTCTAATGTATGCTCAAAGACATTCTCATTGGCAGGTGATTCACTGCCTAGAGAGACCTGGGGGATACTTGAGAGCGCGGTTACTTCAGGGATTAAGCCGTGTAAAATATGGGCATCATACATTAAGCGCACAAAGCGATGCATACTTTCAGCGGCGACTGCCCGCCATTCTTCCATAATGTCTCTGGCAGGTACATAATCTAAGACGCGGCCAGAAGAACGTACTATGGCTAGCCAGGTATTGGGTTCAATGGGCACATCGAAGTTAGCCGCAAAGCGTAAGGCTCTAACAGCTAAGAGATAGTTATGGCGCAAGGTTTCATCAGGCAACCCTAAGAGTCTGATGGGCTCATCATTGAATTTGCGGGCCTGGATGGCAAAGCCAGCATAGGGATCGTCTGTTTGAACTTTGTTGGCAAAGTCACTTAAGCCTAGCTTTATCCGTTCATCGTGGGGGATGGCATTGATGATTGTGGGGGTAATGCGCAAAAGAGAGATTTCAGGTTGGCTAGCTTCACTCATTTCTAGTTGATAGAAACGAATGAGAACATCTTCTTCCACTAAAGTGGCAATGAAGGGATCGTTTTCTGTGGAGGGTTTGATGGCGTGATAAAATTTCGCTAAGGCGTCCACATCTGGTTCGCAGGCGATGTCAACTGCAGGAGAAGTTATTTGCTGCAAAACCTTTTCTTGCAAGGGCGCGTTGACCACATGAGCGTCAAAGCCATTGCGTTGTAAATTTTTACAGATTGTTAAGGCCACTTTGAGAGCCTGGTGCATACATCCTCCCAGTTGTCATCGTTTTTTAGGGGAGTTTAGCCTAGAGTTGAATAAAGTCAAGATTCCAAAGAAAATCTTATTTATTTTGAGATTAATATCGTTTGTGAGATTACTTGCAACAGGTTAAGTATCCTTAAAAATAAAAAAAGCCCCACACTCGGTGGGGCTAAAAGTCAGAAATCAGGATTTATTATTTATCAATCGCAGAAATTATTAACATCGCGTTTTACACCTAAAGCAATCTTCCATAATAATGATAAGACAAAGGCACCAATGGCATAGACACCAAGAGCTACTGTGATTTCAATACATGTCGGCATATAAGGTGTAATTGTCTCATACATATTGGGTGTAAAACCACCGATCAAAAGACCTAAACCCTTGTCAATCCAGCTAGCCAAAACTAGCATAATCAAAGCTAGAGGCAAGAACTTGCCGGTTCTTGTCTGCGGTGGAATTAAAATGGCAAGAGAGGCAAAGGCCATAATTACTGCGGCCCACATGAAATAGCTAACCCAAGCTAATTCGCCACCATGGCCCATGAATAAGAAATGAATGGGTTCCATGTGACCAGGCACATTGCTGTAGAAAGAGGTGAAGAGCTCTAAGCAGTAGAAGAAGACATTGATGCACATGGCGTACACAATGATGGTCGCCAAGGTTTTAATGGCTTCTTTGCCCGGATCAAAGCCAGTCAATCTGCGGACGATGAAGAGTAAGAGCAGTAGGATGGCAGGACCTGAACAGAAGGCTGAAGATAGGAAGCGGGCGGCCATGATAGCTGTTAGCCAATAGTGGCGGCCAGGGATACCGGCATAGAGGAAAGCCGTCACAGTGTGAATGGAGAAGGCCCAAATGATGGATAGATAGATCAGAGGTTTGATCCATTTGGGTGGAGCCACTTCCAAGCGTTCGGCTTCAAGAGTTACCCAGCCGATAATGATGTTCAAGCACAAATACCCGATCAAGACGATCATGTCGTAGAACATGACTGAGTTGGGAGTAGGATGGAGTATGACGTTGGCCATTCTTTGGGGTTGACCTAAGTCAACAACGATGAACAGGGCGCACATGACAACTGCGGCCACCGCCATGAACTCACCAAAGATGATCATGCGTTTAAACTTGACGTAATGATGGAAATAGGCTGGCAAAACGAGCATTACAGCCGAGGCTGCAACGCCCACAAAGTAGGTGAATTGGGAAATGTAGAGTCCCCAAGACACATCGCGGTTCATGCCAGTTACACCTAAGCCCGTGGTAATTTGCACGGAATAGGCCACCAAACACCCTATGATTACGCAGATTAGGAAAAGGAGCCAGATATAATAGCTTTTGGATCCAGTAAGCAATTTTTCAAGCATGGCAGACTCCCCTAGATAAGATAGTAAACGCCGGGCTGAGTGCCAAGGTTGGGTTTGCGGCGAATGCTGTAGTTTGCGGCCAAAGCCTTACGCACAGTGGAATTTGGATCTTCCAAGTCGCCAAAGAGAATCTTGCCGTTGGAAGCCTCCACGCAGGCCGGCAGTTGGCCAACGGCCAAGCGTTCGGCGCAGAAGGTGCATTTTTCAACCACACCGATCATACGTGTGGGGAATCTGGGATTGGTCGGTTCCGGCAGATACTTGCGTGGATCGAAGAAATTGAAGGAACGAGCGCCATATGGGCAGCCGGCCATGCAGAAACGGCAGCCAATGCAGCGGTGATAATCCATGGCTACAATGCCGTCAGCCATTTTGTAGGTGGCTTGGGTGGGGCAAACTCTGACACAGGGCGGATTTGTGCAGTGATTGCAGAGCAAGGGAAAGGGTTGCGCCTTAATCTTCTCGCTCATGTAAGGATTCATGTCATCCGGAAAGGCATGTTCATAGCTATCAAGCCAGAACCACTTGATATTCTTGGCCCCAGGAATATCAGGAACATTGTGGGCATTGTGGCAGGCCCGAATCAAGGGTTCGTAATCTTCCGCCGAATGAAATTCCCGTGTGTCAATGACCATGGCCCAGCGTTTGGCATGGAGCGTTTTGGGGCCGTGATCGTAAAAACCAGGGGCAAGTTTGGCCTCAGCTTCTGATGCGCTTAAGCCCATGCTAGCTATGCCACTGCTCAAGGCAAAGGCCGAGAGAGAGGCAATTTTCAGAAATTTTCTTCTGTTGTTGTTCATCACTTGCCCTCCACAGGAATGATATGGCAAGTCCAACAATAAGGGCTTACGCTGTTGGACAAATGGCACTTGGCGCAGAAATCATCGTAGTTTTTGTGGCAGCGCATACAAGTGTTTTGCAAGCTAATTTCCCATTTCTTGCCATCTTTGGCGATGTAAGTTCTATTTTCATTGCGCAGAGCTTCATCTCGCCATTCGTTCAACAAGCGCATATGTTGAGCCCGCATAAATTCAACATTTTCAATGCAGGCTTCTTCATTGGGTTTAGTTACACCTGTTTTGGTGTAGTTTTGGCCAAAGAGTCCTGCCCAGAATGGGGCGGTTAGGAGAACGACAAGGATCACAATGCCAAGATAAACGGCTTTCTTATTATACAACATTATTGATCCTCCTCAGCGTCAACATTGGGGAGATCTTCTTGGCGCAGATCCATGGTGCGCTTTCCTTCACCTTTCATAACCAGGGCATTGGCCACCAATTCATGCACCCCACTGACATTGACGCCAGGAGCCCAGTAGTCGGCCAATGGGGGCAGTGTGGCTCTATCAATGGCGCAGACGCAGGCCATGTGGTTAACACCAAATTTTTGTTGCACATAGCGTAAGGCATTGCCGCGTGGCATACCGGAGCGCATTCTAAGTTCCATGATCTCTTCAGTGTTCAGTCCTGAGCCTGCACCGCAGCAGAAAGTTTGCTCGCGGATGGTATTTTCAGGCATTTCCACAAAGTGATTGCAGACATGCTTCAAAATATAACGCGGCTCATCCAAGAGCCCCATGGCTCTGGCCGGGTTACAGGAATCATGGAAGGTGGTTATAATATGATCGTTGCGGCTTGGATCCAAATTCAGTTTGCCGTGGCGGATAAGGTCAGCGGTAAATTCGGTGATGTGGACCATTTTGGTGGCCGCAGCGTGCTTAAAGACTGTACCTGTGATGGGTGAGGTGGGCACAACCATATTGTCGGGCGTAGGACCATTATATGTTTCCATATACTGGTTGATGACACGCCACATATGGCCACATTCACCACCTAAGATCCATTTGACGCCCAAACGTTTAGCTTCAGCGTACATTTTGGCGTTCAGCTTCTTGGCCATGTTAAACGAGGTAAAGGAGCCGAAGTTGCCGCCTTCAGAAGCATAGGTTGAGAATGTATAATCAAGATCCAGTTCATGGAAGAGCAAGAGGTAGCCCATGAAGGTGTAGATGCCAGGATCGGCAAACACGTCACCAGAAGGGGTGATGAAGAGGATCTCATGGCCCTTTTCGTTGAAGGGTGTTTTGGGGCGGATACCTGTGACAGTCTCACAGTCATCGGCTAGCATCTCAACAATTTCTTTGAATGAATGGGGTTGGATGCCAAGGTGGTTGCCAGTGAAGCTGCAGTTTTTAACCGGATCCATGATCCAGTGTATGCCAAGACCCACCTCATGCATAAGTTCACGCACGATGGCAGTTATTTCGGCAGTGTCGATGCCATAGGGGCAGAAAAGCGAGCATCTACGACACTCAGTGCATTGGTAGGCATAGTAGAAGAGTTCTTTGACGACTTCTTTGTCCCATTTTCTAGCGCCAATTTTGCGGCCTAAAATTTTGCCTAGCATGGCGTGGTCGCGGCGATAGAGAGAGCGCAAAAGCTCAGCCCTGAGCACGGGCATATTTTTGGGATCATTGGTGCCTAAGAAGAAGTGGCATTTGTCGGCACAGGCACCGCAACGCACACAGATGTCCATGAAGAGTTTTAAGGAACGGTGTTTTTCCAATCTCTCTTCAAAGGCATCGCAGAGAATTTTTTCCCAATTTTCCGGTAAGTTCCAGTCTTCAGCTGATGGATCCCAATCGTGGGGATTGGGCATATGCAAGAGCTCCATGGTATCTTTTTTCTCAGGGTAGCAGTAGCTGCCCGGGGCAAAAAGCGGCTTTGTATCGAGCCAAGCCGCCTTGGGAAAATCAGGACGGCTAGCCATCAGCATTTGTGGCGTAGGTAATTTTGCCATGCGTGCAACTCCTTACTCTGCAGGCTTCGGCTGCTTTTCTAAAGGCAGACCGGCTTCGGCCATGGCTTCGCGGTATCTATCTTCATATTCAGGGTAGGTGAAGAACTGCGAGGGAGGATTCCATGGGTTGATATGGCGAACTTCCCGGGTGTTGGTGGGCAGATTTCTGGTCGGGCTGAAGAAGACGCCTGGCATATGCACCAGTTTGGAGAAGGGGAAGTAGATCAAAAGCGTGGAAACGAGTGTTAGGTGGACGATGAATATCCCGTTTAAGTCAAGATTGCTAATGACAGGCGAGAAA
The DNA here is from genome assembly GCA_017455745.1 of Desulfovibrionaceae bacterium. Lineage (GTDB taxonomy): Bacteria > Desulfobacterota > Desulfovibrionia > Desulfovibrionales > Desulfovibrionaceae > Desulfovibrio. The sequence goes on from JAFSZE010000067.1 coordinate 7,171, forward strand.
TGTGTTAAGCCCATGATGAAAATCTTAACTTGGGCAATTTCAGCCTTATCAAAGTAGCGGAGATAGAGCCCTGAGATGACAATGCCAAGTAAGAGCCACAAGGGGAAGTAATCATTAATAAGTGATATGTAGCGTAGTCTTTGATCGAAGATGCGGCGAGCCAACAAAAACAGGATGGCTACTAGAAGGATGCCACCTGTCAAGAAGAAGCGGGGTGAGCCGATCTGCAAAACCCCATCCACGGCCTCGACAAAGCTAATACAGGCTGGCACCGGTTCCATGAAAAAGCGGAAGTGGCGCAGGAAAACCAAGAAGAAGCAGTAATGGAAGAGTAAGGCGAAGAACCACAACCATTTGGAGGAGTAGTAGACTACGCGAGGGCCATTGTTCACAGGATCATTTTCAAACGAGATGGCCCGTGTGTTGCGGAAAAGTGAACGAAAAAGCAAGACTTCCAAGACCATGCGGACAAATACACCCCATTTTGTATTGGGGCAATCGAATTTGTCTTGTTTTATAAAGTCTAGCGAGTGTTCTTGACCGCCGGTGGTGGGGATGGCAAAAGGTACGGGCGATTTTGCCCAGTAGATCATGCGTCTCACTAGTCCCACCACAAAGACGCATACTGCCACATAGGGGAGCACGATGCCGAAGACCGCAGTTAGCCCTATGGCTGACCCGATCCAGGCGATTGCGCCTATGAGCAGAACCACAATTAATGATTCCAACATTCCCAACCTCACTTGCCTGTAATGTTGTATCAACTTGCCATGCACACTCTTTGGGAATTAGTCTCGTTGTGTACATGAACGGCCATTTATAGAAAAAAGACGAAATCTTTAAAAAGAGTCGTCTACATGGAGTGCTTAAAATTGTTTGCTAAGTCTACGGGAGAAATTTTAAATTTTTAAGCAGAATATTTTCTTAATTGCCGCAACCAGTAAATGTGCCTAAAGGCGCATTGGAGTTTAAGTTTTGGGCCCAACGCTTAAGTTCGGCGTATTGGTTGCGGATCTCTTTGATGCGAATATCGGCCAAAACTTCGCGGTCGCGGACATAGAGATCAAAGGCCATCATAGCTAAGGTGTCTAGGCGTGATTCGATGTCTAGATATTCGCTGAAAGAGCTTGGTTTGTTCATTTGTGGCAGAATTTCAGCCCGTAAAATCGGTTTAAAAAGATAGATTATGCCGATGGCTTCGCCTGGTGAGAGTGCTTGGACGGCACGTATTTTGATTAAGCGCTCGATGGATTTTTTTATTTGTTCAATTTGGATATCTGCACCGCTAATGGCCAAAACCAAACCTTGAGCAGCTTCACGGATCATACCACCCACTGGGTTAGTAAAAGGATCCATGTTGGAACTAAGGGCAGGTCTTGAGCGGTCTGGATAGCAGTTGATGACAGCTTCTACCCACAGTTTGACGATTTTGTCGGTTTTGTCGCGGAAGATTTGCTGGGTATTCATGGAGCTTCTTGATAAAAGTCTGGTCTGGGGGGAGTATTTTAAGCCTAAGGAGTAGATCTTGCAAACGTGAAATGTGGCTTAAAAAATCGAACCTCTGGGCTAACCGTTAAAAATTGTTGGGCCTTTTAGTTTTTTTTAAACTGAAATAAGAGCTACGTCAAGATCCTTTTGGGGATTTTGGGAAATTTTCTCTAAATTTTTGGCCAGTCTAGCATTTTTTCACATTGACAACTAAGCGGCACAAGTGTTTTTTTATGTTTATCGCATATGATATCAGGATTACCGACTATTTAAAGAATATTGTAGATGAGTTTTTTGGTGTCTTTATAAGCTTGGATAGCCGCTTTCTTCATAGAAAATAGATTTTGAAAATACTCCAATACTTTAAAGCATAGAGTAAAAATATTCTCCACACTTAAAAAAATATTATAATTATAACAAAATATATTGTTTATACAAAAATACAAACTATATAATAATTAATGACTTAAAACTATACCGTTAATTTGTCTAATAAGTGTTAGATTCTAAGATATTTTATAGAAAAATGACTAACAAGATTTATTTTATTCTTATTTTGTAATGCTGAAAAAGTTATTAATACGTATCAACCAGGCAAATTTTTGGACATAGAGTTATTTTTTTAAGATAAAAACAGCTTCATGTCTAGAAATATCGTTTATAACAGATGTTTTCATACGATTTAAATCAAAAATGTCTTGAACGTGCTTTTGAAATTTCGGCATGATTTCTGCAATAGAAGAGTAGTGGTTATGTCTTGAAACAAAATTTTGACACAGATAGGACCCAAGGCAGATTTTCTTTTCTAAACCAAACGAGAGGAGGCAGCGTTTTAAAGCCGATTTTGGGTTTTTGCGCTGAAAAATGGCATGAAATTATCGACATTTGCGAAGCTATTTTTGTGTTGGGCTTTTATGGCCCTTATGCTGCCCGTAGACGTTTGGGCTGTTAGGATCAAGGATATCGCTAGTTTTTCAGGGGTTAGAGACAATCAGCTTATAGGTTATGGCTTGGTGGTTGGTTTGCCAGGCACAGGTGACAAGAAAGACTCTGTTTTTACCTTAAGCTCCATGAAAAATATGCTGGATAAGATGGGCATAGGTGTCAAATCTTCGGCATTGAAGATCAAAAACGTAGCCTCCGTTATGGTTACTGCCAGAATGCCAGTATCGGCTAAGCCAGGAACCAGACTTGATGTGACAGTTTCTTCAGTGGGTGATGCCTCATCGTTAGCAGGTGGGGTGCTTTTGCAAACGGCATTAAAAGGTGTTGATGGCAAAATTTATGGTTTAGCCCAAGGTGCTTTGACGGTGGGTGGCTTTTCTGCCCAAGGCAATGCCGCTGCCGCGAGCAAAAATATCAGTACAGTTGGTTTGATTCCTGGAGGAGCTATAGTTGAACGCGGAATTCCTTTTGAATTTAATCAGCAAGATAATTTGACTTTAAATTTACGTGCGGCTGATTTTTCGACAGCACAGCAGATTGCTGAGCGGTTAAATCAAGCCATAGGCGGCCCTTATGCCAGGGCTGAAGATGCCACAAGTATTAGAATCAATGTTCCTCCGCAGTATCGGAATAATTTAGTGCCCTTGATGGCCTCAGTGGAAAATCTGGAAGTTACGCCAGATACGCCAGCTAAGGTCGTTGTGGATGAAAAGACAGGCACAGTTGTTTTGGGACGCGATGTGCGACTCTCTAAAGCGGCTGTGGCCCACGGCAATCTTCAGATTACCGTGCAGGAAGGTGAACAAGTTTCTCAGCCAGGCCCATTTTCACAAGGTCAGACGGTGGTTACCCCGCAAACCGACCTGGAAGTTCGCGAAGAACAGCGTCGTTTGATGATGGTCGAAGGAACCACTCTCCAAGAATTAGTCGATGGTTTAAATGCAATTGGTGCAACGCCTAGAGATCTCATTTCCATTTTGCGTTCACTGCAAGCAGCAGGTTCCCTACATGCCGCGTTGGAGGTAATCTAATGACTGCCCTCAATTCATCAATGGATTTTGCGAGACACGCAAGTTCAGATCAATCCGGTCAGGAAATTCAGAGTAAGCTTACGAGCCTAAAAGGCAATAAGCTCTCACCAGAAGCCAAGGAAAAGAGACTTAGGGAAGCCTGTGAAGGGTTTGAATCTATCTTTATCCAGAATATGTGGAAAGAGATGCGCAAGACCGTTAATCAGACCTCATTTTTGCATGGCAAGGAAGAGCAATTTTGGCAAGATATGTATGATCAAGAGCTAGCCAAAAAGATGACATCAGCCGGTGGCATCGGTTTAGCCAACATGATGTATCAGCAGCTCTCAAATCATTTGACCTCGGCTAGCAAGACAACTGCTAATGCCTTAAGATCCGAACAAAACTTTGTGCCAAGCCCTGCACCATTGATGCAAGCAGCAGCAGAAACAGGTCACGCGGGCGGGTTGGATCAGCCTTTAAAGCAAGCTTCCTTTTATGAAGAAGTGGCCAGTGATGGGCCAAATGTGGTCGAGAATAAGGCACAAGCTCTCCCCAATCCGGCAAATATGAATGATAATTCGCAAAAGCCTTTACCAGAGGCTAAGCCGAATGCCGGTGAAGTAGTTGATCCAGCCATTGAAAATGCTCTTGCGGCCATGCGGGCGCAAGTAGCTAGCAGAGGGCCTGTCAATCAGCAATTAGCCCAAGTTGCCTACACCAATTTACAGGTGCGCCAACAGCCTGCTGCCGGTGGGTTGGCTATGAGCAATGCTGTGCGCAGGCAAGCTGGAGATCAATTGGGTAGTCGAGGGGTGCGTGAACCATTGCTGCCTCAAACCCAAACAGCCAGAAACGCAACTGAAAATGCCAGTGAGCGCAGAGAGATGCGTCAGAAGATGCGCCATGAGCAAAAGAATCCGCTAACTCCATCTAATCAAGCTGTTTTTGCACCCATGGCACCACAGGGGCTGCAGCCAAATATGCCTGCTCCAAGCCCTGTAGCGCAAAATCCTTTGCCCAATCAAAATCAGGCCACTTTGCTTACACCACAAAATTTTCCACCGATCCCCCCAGTAGGAGCGGCAGCAGTTACTCCACAAAATCAGCCCGAGCAGGCGGCTCAACCCCAAGTGCGTAAGGTAACATATATAAGCAATAAGCCTAAGCGGCAGCAGCAAAAACTTGGGCAGGACATAATTCGTACCTTAGATTTAGATCGCAAATCTCAACAACCCCAAGGTCAGCCCGTAAATACTGCTTCAAATCAGATTCCACCTACACAACCCAAGCAGCCCACATATGTTCAACCAACGGCACCTGGCGCTTTGATGCAGCCGCCAACTCCACCTATGCAAGTGGCTGGCACAAGTCAAAAGTCTGACAAAGAATCGGCTTACACGATACCGCCTTTAACGGCTGGAGATTTACGCAGCTAGAAAATCTGTTCCAAAATCGGTCTTTGACCAGTGCAAAAAAAGAGAGGCTTTTTGA
>JAFSZE010000068.1 GCA_017455745.1 Desulfovibrionaceae bacterium
AAAAATAAGGAGTGTAGTTATATAGAGCGCATATTTGAACAAGAAAAAAATAATATTGATAATAAAGTTGCGGCATGACGCAGAGTAGGAATCCCGAGCAGGCCCTTTGGCTGTTCACAAATTTAGCGGCAAAAGTAATATATAGAATCAGATATTACCAAATCAGCATATCTTACAAGTACTATCCATTCAAAAAAAATATGAACGGATGTAATGGTTATATATAATTTTTTAGATCTGTTAAAGCGTGGCTATCTCTAACTCATTAGATTAATATTAAAAATTCAAAAAATATCTATATTATTATATATATTAAAATTTTTTTGCAATATTGAATAGGTTAGAGATTATATGTGTGCTGGCAGTTATTGACTACATAAGTATTACAAACATATTGCTTAAATATATTAAAATAAAATACAATGCAGGACATAATTTGTCTTAACTTGTTTTTTGCACATATAGATAGTGCTTCCAGTAACCATATAAATAAAAAATTGGATTCAATTAGCGCCTACAGTTTGCGCATTCGGTAAGTATTATCATAAATACATACAACATTAATAATATTAACAATTCTAAATCAAAAATAAATATATTTATATATTATGACTATCATAGAATACTATAGTGTGGATGTTTATCAATATGTTACCCACGCAAATTTATAAACTATACAACCATGATGCTATAATTAATTTATAGGTTTTCTATATGCCTCATAATGTAAGATTTTATATTGGTGGAAGTAATTTTCAAGATCTTATTGAAAATGATAACTACTATGTTGATAAAACAAAGTATCTCAAAGACTTATTCATGGGTGAAAATGATTCACATGTTTCATTATTTATAAGACCAAGACGTTTCGGCAAAACGCTTAATATGAAGATGATAGAAGCATTTTCCAAGTTAAATTATAATAATCCAGGGGATAAGAGTTATCAAGAGAAACTTTTTCTTAATAATGGTCGCAATTTGACTATAGCAGAAGATAAGTATAAAGAGCTTCGAAATAAATTCATGGGTGAATTCCCTGTAATATTTGTATCACTTAAAAATATCGAGGGAAATTCTTATCTAAAAGCAATGAGTACTTTCCTTCAAACAATTGCTAATATTTACCGTAATTTTAGATTTCTTAAACAAAGTACAAAGATAGATATTTCTGATCGTAATGCTTTCACAAGATATTATGACTTCTGTAATCAAGAATCGCTCGATATACGTCAGGAGAATATTTTATCAACAGCTGAGTGGATAGCTAGCAATTTCATTTATCTTCTTGAAGCTATGTTGTATCAAGAATACAATCGCAAAGTCTTAATTATTATTGATGAGTATGATGTACCTCTTCAAAAATCGGTGGTAGCAAAAGAGCCGTATTATGAAAAAATGCTTGATATTATTAGGCAGATTAGTATAAATACATTTAAGGAAGATATTAGTAACTGTATCTTTAAGGTTATTGCAACTGGATGTCTTAAAATTGCTCATCAAAGTATCTTTGCAGGAGCAAATAATTTTGTAACATACGGTATGGATGAAAATCCTTACGCTGGATTTTTTGGTTTTACAAGAAAAGAAACCGAAAAAATCTTAGAGTATGCCGAGCTTTCTGATCAAAATAATACTATTAAGGAGTGGTATGATGGCTACAGAATTGGAGATGAACATTTATTTTGTCCATGGAGCGTTTTGAATTTTTTATTTTTTGCAAGAAATGCTAAGCTTAAAATTGAACCACAACCATATTGGATAAATACATCAGGAAATGATATAATAAATCTTTATCTTAAACGTATAATTAATGGTGATTTATATGGTGATTTTGAGAGACTTAAGAATCTTTTAAATGGCATTCCACAAGATATCGTGTTAAAAGAATTTGATACATATCCAGATATTAGAAATAGAGAAGTACGTTTTGAAAGTCTAATGACACTACTCTTGCAAACTGGATATTTAACGTTTACAGATTTATCAACATTTCATGGAAATGTTTCTTTGAAAATTCCTAATGTAGAAATTTTTAAATGCTTTGAACTGAAATTACAGGAATTTTATAAAAATCCTGATCAATCGTGGACGGTAAAAGGAAGAAAATTACTGAAATCATTCATGACAAATGATATCGATACTGCAACTATTATAATTGGAGAGCTTTTAGATAGATTTATAAGTTTACGTGAAACAGGCTATGAATTTTTTTATCAAGGTTTTATGCATGGAATTTTGACTATGGTTGCCCCGTTAGAAAATATCATTGTGACTGCAGAATCAGAATGTGGAGATGGATATGCTGATATAACACTCTATGATGAAGATTCAAGAACATCTGTTATTTTGGAATTTAAAAAAAGCGCCAATAATTCTACTGCTAGAACTCAAGCTGCAAATCGTGCTGCAGATCAAATAATTAGACTAAGGTACGCACAGCAATTTATTGAAAAATATTGTCAGAAAATTTATGGTATGGGTATAGGCTTCGGTGGTAAATCATGCGTAATTAAATCTTTGGGTAATCTTGCTCAATTACCTACTAAGTAATCTTATTATTTAATATCAGTGCTTAGCTAAAAAATATCTGATGGACATATTGAACTTATTAGCATGAATTTATTTTTGAATTAAAGCGATACTTTGTCGCATAATCTTTTAAGATAGCCTAGGCTCTTATGGCCTTCAATGCTTACTCATTGTGCAGGAGCGCCTTGATGTTGTGCCTGGCATGGCTTACGGCTAGCATCTTCAGAGAGACAACGGATGAGTGAAATTAATGCCCCTTATGCTAGTTGCATCCCAGAGATTGACACTGTGGTGCAGAAACTTTGTCAAACAGAGTCATTGAGCAAGGTCTGGCGTGAAGCCTCTTCAGGCTCAAGTATGCCCTCACTGCATGTGCTTAAGGAAATAATGGAACGACTTAGGGCCATTATTTTTCCAGGCTATTTTGGTAGCAGTGTAAGTTCTAGGTCTGTGCGTTACCATCTAGCAGCTAACTTGGATTCGGTTTATCATCTTTTGCGTGAACAGATCGCACGTGGTTTAGCCTTTGCAGATGCTTTTCCAGCGGATCTAGCCAAGCAAAAACGTGAAGCTGATGCTGCAAGTTTAGCACTTTTGGATCGTTTGCCTGAAATCAGAGATCTCTTAGCTGAGGATGCTCAAGCTGGCTATGAAGGTGATCCGGCGGCAACTTCACCTGGTGAAACGATTTTTTGTTATCCTTCCATGTATGCCATGTTTCACCATCGCATTGCCCATGAGCTTTATGAATTGAAGATTCCCCTAATCCCTAGAATCATTTCCGAAATGAGCCATTCAAGAACGGGAATTGATATTCATCCAGGTGCAACCATTGGCAAAAATTTTTTTATAGATCATGGCACAGGTGTAGTTATCGGAGAAACGACCATCGTCGGTGATTCTTGCAGGCTCTATCAAGGGGTGACACTTGGCGCTGTTTCTTTTCCCAAAAATCCTGACGGTACGCTGACCAAGGGAAATCCCAGACATCCTGTTTTAGGCAATCATGTGACAGTCTATGCTGGTGCAACTATTTTGGGCCGTATTTTCATAGGTGACAATGCTGTTATTGGTGGTAATGTTTGGGTAATCCATGATATTCCGGCTGGTGCGCATATTGTACAAGGACGTAGTGATGCCTAAGTTTCTACTTTTGCTATTAACGATTATTTTTTTGACTAATTGTGCTGGTGTTGAATTTAAGGCCAAGGGGCAAGCTCAAGTTGGTGTTGGTATGGGAAAGCCCATTAGATAGTTATTGTATATTTTGGGGATAATATTATAATTGTGATATTATAAACTGTCTGAAATGATTGTATTGAATGTTAAGATAAAAATCTAAATGTCTATTATAATAGGTCTATTATTATAAGTATTTGATACAACTTTTCCAAATGATTGAAAACTTACCATATATTAATGTATTTATTCCTAAATTTAGTTAAAAAATGAGGGCAATTGGATATTTATCCAAATGCCCTTAGATTAAATTTTTTTGAAAAATAAAGATATTTTCGTGGTTTTGAGAAGAAGATTTACGCCTATGCTGCTTATTTAATTAGTTTGGGATTATTTAACACATATAAATATAGAAATAATGACAGCTATATTTTCTCAATATACTCCAAGCTATCTATATCGCTAAAAGTCTCTAATAATTTGTTACATTAATGAATATTTTATTTGTAAATTTTATAATCTAGCAGTTTACGTGTGATTATATTGTCATATATTGATAGTAACGTAGTATTTAGTTTTTTTTCTCTTATTTACAGCCATAGCGTGAGCCTGAATCGATATAGATCTTAAACTTAATTATAGCTGTACAGTTACCGGTTATTTAAACTTATTTTCATCTAACCAATCAATTGCATAGCCATTTGCGGCAATGAATTAGCTTGTGACAGCATTGCTACCGCTGATTGTGTTAAAATTTGATTACGCACGAACTGTGTCATTTCTGTAGCAACATCGACATCTGAAATACGTGATTCAGCTGCTTGTAAATTTTCTGCCTGGGTTGTAAGATTTGTTATGGTATTCTCGAAACGATTTTGTAAGGCACCAAGTTTTGCCCTAATATTATCCTTATTGACAATGGCATTATCGATTTTTGTTAACATCCTTTGAGCGCGATCTTGAGTTTCTAAATTCATGACCGGAACATAATGTTCTATTTCAACTGTATAAGTTGCGTTTGGGATAGTTTTAGCTTCTTTTAATATAGTAGTACTTTTAATTTTATCTCTTATTGTATCAACATCCAAAGCACTAATTTTTGCTGTGATATGTAAATTATATTTATTACAGTATCCAGTATCATGGCCTCCAATCATAAAAACCAGTTCGTTATCACCATTATCTATTTTGTCAATTGTCATTACTTCTAAGGTATTATATTCATTTTGGTCTTGAGTTATTTGTAATGTTAGATTACTAGATACTCCTGAATGTCGATATGTTGTAGAACCATCGTGTGAAGCCCCATCTGCAGTAGTGTTAACTAGCAGATCTGTATTTAATGATGCACCATCATCAAAGGCTTGATTGTATGCAAATATTTCGTCTGCAGTTAAACCATTCCACCAAATAGATGAATCTTGATTGTCTAATTTATAACCGGTTAATTGTTTACCGTCTTTGCCAAATAAATTAACGTGTGGTTTATGTGCATATGTTCCTGCATTTTTCGATTCAATCGTAATATCTCTTAATCCGCTTGGTAAATAATATCTGTCCAATCCTGGAAGCCAGGCATTATCTTCTTGACCAGCTACTTTATCTGTTATAGTTAGTTCAAATATATAATCACCAGAGCCATTTGGATCCTCCACGATTTGTGCTTCTTGTAATCCAGTAGTCAGAGCTGGAATCACAAGATTTTCAGTTATGGTTTTGGTTTCAGTAATAATAATTGTATCAGAATCAAGACCTTGCTCAAAAAGGCTATTGACTGTTGCGCTAGGTATTTCTACATAATAATAATCTTCAGCCGAATCATTGCCAGATCCAAAATGAACTTTCATGGCACCTGTTGAGGTGAGCCTAGAACCATTGTGTTTGCCCTGCAGGTTGCCGTTGAGCAAATGGATGCCATTAAAATCTGTGGCATTGGCGATGCGATCAATTTCCGACGCCATTTGTAGAAATTCTGAACTGATCATTAGGCGTTGGGTTGAATCGTAGGTGCCTGTGGCCGCCTGTTCGGCCAATTCTTTCATGCGAGTCAATTTTTCGTCAATGATAGCTAGGGCAGCGTCAGCAGTTTGAATCATGGAGATGGCATCGTTGGTATTGCGAATGCCCTGTTGCAAAGAACTAATATCCGCCCGCATGAGTTCGCGGATGGCAAGACCTGCGGCATCATCGGCGGCCGAGTTGATCCGTAATCCTGTGGCCAAGCGCTCTGTTGATGTGGCCAAATTGCTGTAGTGCTGATTTAGCGAATTAGCCACATTGTTGGCCATTAAATTATGATTGACTGCCAGTGCCATTTATGCCTCCGAGATTTTGCCAAACTTCATGCAAAAATTGAACCATTGGCCTAGAGGCAGCGATTAATAAATATCAGCCGTACAAGCTGTTTTTCTAATTTGATACTCGTAAAGCGATAGGCAGGAAATTTTTCATCTATTTCCTTTACCACTATTGCCGCCTATATCGAGCTAGTCGAGATAAATACGACACAAAAAATAATTTTTGAAGCTTCAAAATTAAGCATTAGAGAAAAAAAGCCCTTCTGTCGCAAGGCTTAACTTTACGACGGTCAAAGAAATTCTTACAGGCTTTGTGGTTGATAAACTTTTGGCTTAAGGGAGATTTTTTAAGGCGGCAATAGCTGAGATAATTGGCTTATCTGCAGGCAAAAAAGGCAATTTCAAGGCATCGCTTGGCGTAACCCAGCGCAAAATTTGCCCCTCTCGCGGCAAAGCTTCGCCTGTGTGTTTAGTCACATGAAAGAAATGGAGCCGGACGCGATAGCCTTCCTTAGTATAAGCATAATCGTGGGTGAGCCAGGCTGAGAGTTCACAAGCTTGAATACCCAATTCTTCATCCAATTCGCGCTTGAGCGCTTCCTCAAAGGTTTCATTGGCGTGACATTTTCCTCCAGGAAATTCCCAAAAGCCAGCCAAAGGACTTGGCGGAACGCGCTTGGCCGCTAGAAAAAGATTGTCCCGCCAAATGATCCCAGCCACAACTTCGATGAGCGGTAAGGATTGTTGGCCATGGGCCATTTTCTCATGTTGGGAGTCAATGCTATTCACAGGCTTTCACTTTCTCAATTTCTTCTTCTAAGAGGGAGAGCTTATCAAAGAGAGCTTCACTTTCTGTTTTATATTTTTCAAAAGCGCTTAAAAGCTCAGCCGCCTTGGCTTGATCGGCATAGATCTTGGGATCAGCTAAATCATGCTCCACCTGGCTTTGACGGGCCAAGATTTCATTGAGCTTCTGTTCACATTGAGCATATTGGTCTTGCAGAGGTTTTAGTTTGCGATGCAAGGTGTTGCGTTTTTCGGCCTGTTCGCGTTTTAAACGTTTCTGCTCCTCGCGGCTTAAAAGATTGTTCTCTTTAACCTCAGCTTTGATGGCATTAGCATCAGGGGTTAGTGTTTCAGCATCTTGATGACGTTTGGCATCATATTCCGCATAGCTTGGATAGATGGTCAGACCGTTTTCATTTAACTCCCAAGCTTCACAACCACTTTCAGACAATAGCCAGCGATCATGCGCGATCATAAGCAGCGTGCCCTGGTATTGATTTAAAGCCTTAAGCAAGGCTTCGCGGCTTTCCAAATCCAAGTGGTTGGTGGGTTCATCGAGAATTAGGCAATTACAACGTTTCAAAAAAAGACTGGCCAACACTAACCGACATTTCTCCCCACCGGAGAGCAAGCTTATCTGGCGATCAAAGTAGCCCTCACCTAGTAAAAAGAGCCCCAAGACGCTCATCAATTCTTCTTCGGTTGTGTGGGGATCAGATAGGCGCCTAATTTCTCCAAGCACTGTGGTGTCAGAGCGCAAGGTGTCCATCTGATGCTGGGAATAATAGCCCAAGCGGATCTGTTGGGCTGTGGCAATGTTGCCACCGGTCTTATTTAAGACCCCAACTAATAATTTAATCAGCGTTGATTTGCCACAACCATTATGACCAACCAAAGCCACCCGCATACCACGATAGAGAGTAAAATTTAATGGCGGCCAGAGATGTTTGCCATCTGGAAAGTGAAAATCAAGTTCTGCAGCCGCTAAAACTATCTTTTCTACATGGGGGGCTTCAGGCCAGTAAAAGCGCAGTTCTTTGCGCTTGGGTTCTGGACGGTAGTCTTCCAGCTCCTTTTCTAGTTTTTTGGCCATCTTTTGATGGGCTTGGGCCTGTCGGGCTTTGGTTGCTTTAAAACGAAAGCGTTCCACAAAGGCCATTTTGCGGGCCAATTCTTCTTGGAGGGCCTGCTGCTCGCGTGAACGTTGGGCGTTATATTCTTCTTGAAGAGTCAAGAATTGACTATAGTTGGTTTTGCGCAGAACTGGTTTTGATAAGCCCAAATAAAGTACATGATTGCCCACAGTATCCATGAAGCGGCGATCATGGGCTACAAAGACAAGAGCGCCTTGAAAATTGAGGAGAAAGTTTTCCAGCCATTCAACGGCATCAATGTCTAAGTGGTTGGTGGGTTCGTCCAAAAGCAGCACATCGGCGCCAGCCGTAAGCACCCTGGCAAGCTTAGCCCGTTCTTGCCAACCACCTGAGAGATCGCCCAAGGGCATGGACCACTTATTTTCGCTGAAGCCTAATCCTGAAAGGACTTTTTTGGCTTGTTGTTCTGGATTGTAGCCATAGGTGCGTTCAAGCTCGGTCTGCTTGAGCATAAGCTGATTCAAGCGCTTTTCATCTTTAGCCTTGCTAGCTTCCTCCCACTCCTGCCAAAAATCGCTCCAGCTGTGCAGCACTTCGAGCACATAGGTCAGCAGAGGTGTCTTTAAGGCAGTATCAGCCAATTCCTGCTCTACATATCCCAAGCGGCAGCCTTTGGGTAAGATGATGCGACCTGCGTCAGGCTCTTCAACCCCAGCTAAGATGCGCAGAAAAGTTGATTTACCTGTACCATTGGGACCACAGACGCAAAGACGCGTCCCTGAGTCAACCTCAAGGGAGAAGTTAGAGAAGATATCGCGTGCGCCGAAGGCTTTGGAGATCTCTTGAATGGTAATTTTCACAGCCACCCCAGCTTCTGATAGCCAGCAACGCTTTCGACCATGCCCTGGTCTAAAGAAAACTTAGGACTAAAGCCCAATTCATCTTTTAGGCGTTGAGAAGAACAAAGCCAGCCAGCCTGTTTGGCTTCACGGTATTTATCGAGATTCCAATTGGCTGAGCAGTATTTTTTTGTAACAAAACTAGCCACGTTGGCGGCACTTTGGGCGAGCAGTGCTGAAAAGAACATGATGGGTAAGGGAATGTGAAAGACATGGGTTTTTGGCCGCCCAAGGGCTTGGCCTATGGCCTGGCAGAATTGATCCATAGTATATTTTTGATCATCGCAAACATGGTAGATGCCAGAAGCTTTGGGGCTTAAGGCCAAGAGGATAGCTTGAGCCATATCCTCGGCATGGACGATGGAAACAGGAAAGCTGCGGCCAAAACCTGGACTTACGGCAAAGCCTTTTTTTATGCCTTGGAAGAGCGGCAATAAACCACGATCGCCTGAGCCATAGATGATGGAAGGTCGCAAAATGGCTAACTGGCCTTGGTATAAGCTTTGAAATGTTCTTTCAGCCAAAAGTTTTGACCAGCCATAGCCTGAGACAGGTGCAGAGTTGCAGTCATCCTTTGTGGGTAGATCTGCCTTGGATGGGCCCGATGCAGCCTGGCTTGAAACCAAGAGAACTTTTTTTGGGGCCAGATCTCCTAGATCTTGCAATGTCTTACAGATGCTCTGGGCTGCTTGCACATTGGCTTCTAAATAGTCGCTAAAGCGTAAACCAAATAAGAGTGCAGCCAAGTGGACAAAGATGGTTTGTCCTTGCAGGGCGCTGGCTAACCCGTCACCTGTGAGCAGATCCGCTTCAACTATTTTGACCTGGCTTGGCAGTTTGGTTTTGTTGGAGCTTTTGCGAACAATGCAGGTTACCTCGGCGCCATTTTCCAATAAATGGGGTAAAAGGTGGGAGCCCACAAAACCTGTGGCACCGGTTAAGGCAATTTTCGTGGCAAGATAATTTTTCATCTGGAATTAGCGATTGAAGGTCATTTAGACAAAAGTTATTGGTGTTTGCAGTCTTTGAGCTATTTTTAGGCTGTTTTTTTGTGACAGTTACGGTTCGATTTCTTGGCGATAGATGCGGTAACGTTTGGTGATTTGGCCTGAAAAATCTTCGATCAAGTCGCAGATGGCTGTATTTGATTCTAGAACCCAGGAGCCCTCTACCCATTCAAGGTTGGGTTTGGCATTGGCTCTACCTAGCATATAGCTGAAGAGCAAAGCTGGGAGTCCCAACAGGCGAAATTCTTCGCGAATGCCAAAGAGCATGATGCGATAGCCGCGTTCAAAGAGTGGTTTGGTTTTGAAATAGGCCAAGGGCGCTTTGAAGTTGAGGTTCCCCTGCAAGGCTTTAAGAAAAGGCGTTAAATCTGGCAGAGCAACCATGCCAGCAGCTGGGGTATCTTCATGGAAGAAGAGCACAAAAAAGTTGGGATCAACGATTTGAATTAGCTCATCCACAAGATAGTTTTCTTCACTGGCCGAGAGGGGCGAAAAATACCAGTTTTTGGCCCAAGAGTTACGATAGAGATCAAGCATGATCTTGATATCGCGGTCGAGATTATCCTTATTGGCTGGACGGCAGTGAAAGCGGGGATTATTTTTAGCCTGCTCGATCTGGGCTTGGATTAAGGGAGAAATATTGAGCTTGTCTTTGAAGATGCGGTAGGCGAAGAGATCTTGTTCTTTGTAGAAATGATTCTCCTCAAGGAGTCTGGCATAGTAGGGAGGGTTGTAGGGCATTAGAAGTGCTGGAGGCTCTTCAAAGCCAGCCACAAGGAGACCGCAGGTGTAGTTGGTGGATGGATTGACAGGGCCGCGCATATAATCAAGATCATGGGCTTTGAGCCAGTCATAGGCAGCATTTAAGAGCATTTTGGCTGCAAGGGAATCATCCAAACATTCAAAAAAGCCAAAAGCTCCACAGCGTTCACCCACATATTGATTGTAGGCATGATCAATGATGGCCGCTATGCGACCAACCACCTGTCCGGAACGTAGGGCTAAAAAGAGTTTCCGCTCGGCTGTTTGCCAAAAGGGATGGTCAGAGCTTGATAGAAGAGCCCGATCGTCTGATTTTATTGGTGGCACCCATGAAGAATCATGTCGGTAGAGTTGGTAGGGAAAATCCAAAAAGCGGTTAAAGTCTAGGCCAGAGGCTACAGGTAAAATGTGTACGGCCATCTTTAGCACTCAAGGCTGCCGCAAAAATCATCCAACGACGTGATGCCTAATTCTTGGCAAACTGTCGGCAGAGTGCGGACTATATCAAAGGCAGTGGTTGGACTAATGAAGTTGGCCGTACCGATTTGGATAGCCTTAGCCCCAACCAAAATAAATTCCAGGACGTCATAGGCATTAGTTATGCCACCAACGCCAATGACTGGAATCTGAACATTTTTAGCCACTTGCCAGACAGATCTAAGGGCCACAGGCTTGATAGCAGGACCAGAGAGGCCGCCGACAATATTGGCCAGACTTGGACGATGTGTTTTTAGATCCACACTCAATCCTAGAAGTGTATTGATGCAGGAAACGGAATCTGCACCAGCCCCTTCCACACTTTTAGCAATCTCAATAATGCTTGTGACGTTGGGTGAGAGTTTAACTATAATATGTTTGTTAGGAGCGCCTCGCCTAACCGCTGCGGTAACTTGGGCAGCCATCTTGGGATCTTGGCCAAAGAGGACGCCCCCATGTTTAACATTGGGGCATGAAATATTGACTTCTAAGGCACTAACTTTTTCTTCATGGTTTAAGCGTGCAGCTAGCTCAAAAAATTCTTCCACCGTTCCGCCATAGATATTGGCAATGATTGCGGTGTTATAGGCGGCAATTTCTGGCAAGATCTTTTGGCAGAAATGCTCAACGCCATCGTTTTGGAGGCCGATGGCATTGAGCATCCCAGCTGTGGTCTCAATTATTCTTGGGCAGGCATTGCCAGGTCGTGGGGCTAGAGACAAGCCTTTGACGATAAAGCCGCCCAAAGCATTCAAATCGCCGTATGGTGCAAATTCACGCCCATAGCCAAAGGTGCCAGAGGCCGTGAGGACGGGGTTTTTTAAATTTAGATCAATGCTTTGACCGGGCAGTTTGACGGCGAGATTCACCCTTAAGGGCTCCTATTGCTAGTGTTAAGCCATTTTTGACTGGCTAACTGATTTTTTTATTTTTTTGCTAAAGACTAGAGAGTTATTTGATGGGCCCAGAACACAGGTCCTTTGGTGCAGACCTGCACATAACTGTCAGCGTGTTCGGCTTCGGGCCATTTTTCAGTTGTTTGGGTCACGCAGCCAAGACAAGCACCTACCCCGCAGGCCATACGATTTTCTAAGGATAGTTGGGCCCGCACATTAAATTTGAGGGCAAAATTTTGCACTGTTTTTAAGAAAGGTCTAGGCCCACAGGCTAAAACAAGCCCGTTCTGGTCAGCTAGATCATGGATGCGTTCTTCAAGGTTAAAAATGAGATTATCCAGATCCCCTGGCACAGTTTCCCTTAGTGTATCAAGGGCAATGCGTTCTTTGATGGTATCGACCGGATAGCAATCAAGTGGGGCTCTATGGCCAAAGAGCATGGTTAAATTCCAAGGTTTGGGATGGCTGTAGACATAGCCCACAAAAGGCACAATGCCCATGCCACCGGCTAAAAGTAGAGTTTGGGTGTCATCTTCGATGTTAAAGCCGTGACCTAGCGGCCCCCAAACAGTGACTTCTTCACCGATCTTTAGCTCGGCCAATTTTTGGGTGCCACGGCCTACAACCTGAAAGAAGCAGATGAGATGTCGCTGATTTAATTGACAGATGCCTAAAGGCCGCCCCCAAGGAATTTCGAGTCCAAAGGAATCAGGGCGGATCATGATAAACTGGCCAGGTTCCCATTGGGTCCATGCAGGTCGAGCCAATCTTAAGGCATAAAAATGGTGGAGCGGATCTGCTTGACCAAAAGGCACCAGATCGAGAACTTTTAGGCGGGTGGAGTGCTGGTTATCCATAGGTTTATTTTAGGGGAACAGTTCTTTGGGGTCAACTTAGGTTTGGTAGATGGGCCTTTTATCTATTGCCACTATTTTTTTGCATTTCTCTCCCCTTTTCAAGCTGAAAAACCAAGTGTATTTTGCCAGAAATTTACGCTGGAGGCCAAAATGATCTCACCTTATGCTAAGCGCAGAGATGCTCTGCGTCGCATGATGCAAACCTGTGGTTTGGATGCTGTGCTTATTAACTATGCTGCCAATCGTTATTACTTGTCGGGCTTTGAACTGCACGATGTGCAGAGCAATGAAAGCGCAGGTTACTTGGTCATTAGTGCTTCGGGGGAAGATTATCTGGCCACAGATCCTCGCTACACTGAAGTTGCCCTCAAGGTTTGGCCCAAAGAGTATTTGGAGATCTATCGCCGTAATGCCCCCCAAGCTTTGGCCAAGGTTTTGCGTAAATGTGGTGTACGCATTGGCATTGAGACGGCTGCCATGAATCTTGTTTTTTTCCAATCTTTACAAAAAGAGCAAAAAGGTCTTGCCTTTGTTCCTTGCAATGGTTTGGTCGAAGAGTTGCGTCTATTTAAGGATGAAGAGGAATTTCAGGCCTTAGAACAATCCTTTGTCTTAAACCATGCCATGCTGGACTGGTTACCTAATGAGTTGCGAGCTGGCCAGACAGAACGTGAGGTTGCCTGGCTTATAGAATGTTATTTTCGAGAACACGGGGCTAGTGAATTAGCTTTTCCAAGCATTGTGGCCTTCAATGAAAATGCCGCCATGCCCCATGCCATACCAACTGATAAGGTCTTAACTCCGGAATCATTGGTACTTGTTGATGTGGGCTGCAGGGTTCAAGATTATTGCTCTGATCAAACTAGGACCTTCTGGTTTGGCGATCATCCTTCAACTAAGTTTCAAGAGACTGTTGATCTGGTTCGGCGTGCCCAAAGTACGGCCATGCAAATGATGAAACCTGGAGTTCTGATGTGCGATGTGTATGCGGCAGCGAGATCAGTGTTTGAAGAAGTGGGCGAGGAAGAGGCTTTTACACATGGTTTAGGTCACGGTGTTGGTCTTGAGACCCATGAAATGCCATCATTATCGCCACACATAAAGGATGTTTTGGAGCCTGGCATGGTTATAACAGTTGAACCAGGTCTTTATTATCCTGATTGGGGTGGAGTGCGTTGGGAATATACGGTAGTTGTAGGTCCTGATGGAGTGACTCAGTTATAGTTGATTTGTTTTTTTATAAATCAAAATTAAAATTAAAGATAAATGCAAAGGTAAAGGTAAATGTATTACATTTCCCCCGAAATTTTGGAACAGGCTAGCTGCCAGCCCTCGCATCCACGCCCTTTTTCGCCCATATTTTCGTCTTGCACATCGGTGTTTGGTCTAGGCTTTTTGGGGACGGAATGATATTTTTTTAAGATGTGTCGAAAATGATAAAGCTCTTTCTGTTCCAAAATCACGGTGGAAGCGTAATAAGTGTAAGTGTAAAGGTACGAAAATGTAAAATGAAATTGGGTAGTTTACTTTGTATAAGGTTGAGATTTGGCTTAAGATTAGATTTATGATTGCTCTAAGTTGTGAATTAGATTTATCTTAATGTTAGATTAGTGTTTGCTTTAGATTATAAATCAAATTTTGATAGAATTATTGAGGCTCAACTTGGCTTTGATAGGAGTAGAGGCGATGAAAAAGAAATAACGGATCTGCTTCAAAAAACAGATTGTATGGGGATCAAACATTTTAAAGCTTGATTTTGTGCAGTTTATTTTTCTATTTCATGGGAATATAATGGATTATATTTTTTACCAATATATCACTATTAATCACTGTATCAATATAAATCAAATATGTTGCAAGTTTTTTTGATATGAAGAATAGTATCTGAATTAATTTCTATCAGGTTAGATTAAATTATATTTACTTTCTATAGGTTTGTATTAGTTTATGTTTGTTTGCATTAGTTAACAATGTGACTAGTGGATTCCAGACTGATATTGGTGGTGTTTTCTATGATGATTTAATACTCGTGTAGTTTTTTTTGACGGCATATTATTGGATTAAGTTACATGAAATCCAAGCACGTGTCTCACGCGTTATTATATAATTCTAAAGTAGTGTATTTCTTGGGGATTTTCAAAATAATAAAATATCCAACAATTTATCAAATAAAAATCCACAAACGATCTAAAACATCATTCTCTGCTTTTTATTTCTCTATTTCATTGAAATAAAAAAAATTATACTCTTTAAATACGATTTCAATAATCTTTAAGCACTATTTTGGAATATCTTTTTAAGATTGCATTTTCGCCAGATTTTTGGGACAAGAGCGATATAATTGTGTTAATTTGTCTTCTGCACAAACATCTATCTACATTTATTTTTTTTAATTTATTTTCCAATCAATATACATAGGTAATGATTATCTGGTGTAAAATTATTTACTAGTTATAGGTTTCCTGTAAGTATTTTTTTCCAGACAAACTATAATGATATTTTACTGCTATTGCCTATTAACTATTTTATTCTGTTATTTGACATTCTTCTAATTTCGCAGTGTTTTAATTTCCAATACCCCATACTCTACCCTACTACTGCTTTTTATAAGAACAAAGTAATATCAAGATACTATTGATTAGTTAAGCATTACCTTTAAGTATATGTAAAATGTCAATTAAACGATGAGCTAAACTGCAAATTAAGATATTCTGCTTAAATAGACAGAAACCTATATGATTGCAGTTTTATTTAAGATTTATAAATTCTAAGTGATATATATAATTTATTTGCAGACAAATATTTTACTTCATATTCTAGTACATATCATTCTATTAACAAATTTTTTTCATATTCAATTAGATATATTTTGCTATTCGATAAAAATTCAATAAAATTTAATGTTAAATAGATAGTATAAAGATGCTATATATAGAGATGAAAATTTATCCGCTCTTGTGAAGTATATTCAATATTTAAATTGTCTATTATATTTTATTTGATTTCAAACCAATGTGCTTAACATATTTTAAAATTTGAAATTTATAGTCAATATAAGAAGTGTTTTGTATAATTTAGAGGTATGCCAGGTGTCAGAAGGCAAATTAATTTATTTTATAGGACCTAGAGCTAGTGGGAAAACAAGAGTTTCTCAAGCATTAGCTGCCAAATTACAGATTCCTTCTATCGATTTGGATGATTATTTTAGTGAAAAATTTAAAATGAGCATCCAAAAATTCGTAAAAGAAAATGATTGGTCTGCTTTTAGAAGAGAAGAATCACTCATTTTGCGTGAAGTAACAGCTAAATATTATCCTGAAATGGCCATACTTGCCACTGGTGGCGGCATTGTTTTAGATGAGAATAATAGTATTTTTATGCGCGATCATGGCCAAGTATTTTATTTGAAGGTTGATGTTGCAACCTTAGTTTCACGATTGCAAAAAGATCCCAAATCTGCCCAGCGACCTAGTCTAACTAATTTGACGCTCCAGGATGAAGTCTCTCAGGTTTTGGCTAGCCGTGAGCCATTGTATCTAGCTGCTGCTACGCAAATCGTAGATGGCAGCAAAAATTTGGAGTTTGTTCTGGAGAATATTGTGAAAACTCTGTTTTTTGAAGACCAAATCATGCTCAAATCATGAAAAGCCATTGACATGACTATGGTCGGGCGCTACATTAAGGGGCACTTTTTTAACCACGCTTTTTTGTGCGATCGTGAGCATCCACAGGGGGAAGCTGCATGCTGGATTTGAATATAACTTTGTTTTTTCAACTGGCTAATTTTTTGGTAGCCCTATTATTGCTTAATATACTCCTCATTCAGCCTGTCCGGCAGGTCTTAAAAAAACGAAAAGATATCGTTGATGGCCTGACTGGCGAAGCCGAGAGTTTCGAGTCTAAGGCTGAAAAAAGTTTAGCTGACTACGATGCAGCTTTGCAAAAAGCCCGCCAAGATGCAGGATTATGCCGTCAACAGGGTCGTGATGAGGGCTTAGCCCAGCAGCAAAGTATGGTTTCGTCTGCCCAACAAGAGGCTCGCACAATCCTGGCTCAGACCCGCGACAGCTTACAGAAAGATGCTGATGCTACTCTCGCTGCTTTACGCGCTGAGACTGGCAAGCTTTCCGAGCTTTTAGCTGAGCGGATTTTGGCCGCTAGATGATCATCAAAAATAGGCTGCATATAGCGTTACAACTTTTCTGGGGGTGCGTTTTGAAAAGTCTGCCAACAAAGCGTTTAGTTTTGTATGCGATCATGTTGATCTGTTTGTTTGCCACCGAGGCTTTTGCCAATGAAGCTCATCATGAGCCCCGTTGGGCTGACTTCGCCTATCGCGTTGTCAACTTCATTCTCTTCTTTGGCATTCTCTGGTATTTTACCGGCAAACTTATCAAAAAGTACTTTAAGGGCCGTAGGCAATCGATACAGGATACCTTTGATAATCTTGATGAGCGTAAAAGCGCTGCTCAAAAACGGTTAGAAGAAGTCGAAGCTCATATCGCTAACTTGGAGCAAGAGCGCCAGGCCATTTTAGATGAAAGCAAAGCTCAAGCCGAAGCTTTGAAAAATAAAATCATTGAAGACGCCAAACATCAGGCTGAACAGATTGTGGCCCAAGCCAAGCTGTCAGCTGAGAATGAAGGGCGTTCTTTGTTGTCTCAGGTGCGGTCAACTCTGGCCGATGAAGTAGTGAATGCGGCTGAAAAGCTTTTGTCTGAGAAGTTAAAGGATCCAGCGAATCAGAAAAAGCTCATTAATAATTCTCTAAAGGTGGTGCTAAATTGATAAATACCGTGGTTGCACGCAGGTATGCCAATGCCATCTTTGCGTTAAGTGAAAAGGAAGGGGACGAGGCACTTGCCAATCGCGGGGCGTGCCTGGCGAGTTTAAGTGATATGATTGCCGAGTCGCCCGACCTGGATGTAACTCTAAAAAGTCCTGTGGTCAGTGTTGATGATAAGAAAGCTGTGCTTGGAAAAATCTTAGGCACAGTTAACGCTGACAAGACCATGCAAAATTTCTGCTATCTCTTGGCAGATAAACATCGGCTCTCCTTTTTGCGTGAAATTGCCACGCTCTATAGCGAGTTGCTTGATGATAAAAAAGGGGTTGTTCGTGGTCGTGTAACAACGGCGATTCCGCTTTCCCCAGATGATGAGAAGGACATTCGCGATCAGATCTCAGCGAAAAAAAGCGGACGTGAAGTTAAACTGGAATTTGCTGTAGATGCAAGTATCCTTGGTGGAATGGTGCTCCATATGGGAGATGAAGTGTGGGATGCCAGTGTGCGTGCGCAACTTAGTTCCCTTAGGGAGACTTTCAAGAGGGGTGAGTAAGTAGATGCAGATCAAAGCTGAAGAAATTAGCAAGATCATCCAAGAGCAAATCCAGAACTACGATCAGCGCGTGGAAATGAGTGAAACCGGCACCGTTCTCTACATCGGTGATGGTATCGCCCGCGTGCACGGCGTTAAGAATGCCATGTCAATGGAGCTGCTGGAATTTCCTGGTGGCGTCATGGGCATGGTGCTCAACTTAGAAGAAGATAACGTCGGCGTAGCTCTGCTTGGTTCAGATGTAGGCATTAAAGAAGGCGATACCGTCAAGCGTACCGGTAAAATCTTCTCCGTGCCTGTGGGTGAAAAAGTCATGGGCCGGGTGTTGAACCCGTTAGGTGAGCCCATCGACGGCTTAGGACCTGTGGAATCCGACGAGGTTCGTGCTGTTGAAATTAAGGCTCCTGGTATTATCGCCCGTAAGAGCGTGCATGAGCCCATGCCGACCGGTTTAAAGGCCATTGACGCCATGACGCCTATCGGTCGTGGTCAACGCGAATTGATCATTGGCGACCGTCAAACCGGTAAAACTGCCGTGTGCATTGATGCCATCTTGGCGCAAAAAGAAACTGACATCCATTGCTTCTATGTGGCCATTGGTCAAAAGAAAGCGTCAGTAGCTCTTGTGGCTGATACTTTGCGCAAATATGGCGCCATGGAATATACAACGATCATTTCCGCCACAGCCTCTGATCCAGCCCCCTTGCAGTACATTGCTGCTTACACCGGTTGTACCATGGCCGAACACTATCGTGATAATGGCAAACACGCCTTAATTATCTACGATGACTTGTCCAAACAGGCTGTGGCTTACCGCCAGATGTCCTTGCTTTTGAGACGGCCTCCTGGACGTGAAGCTTTCCCTGGTGACGTTTTCTATCTCCACTCTCGCCTCTTAGAAAGAGCAGCTAAGTTGAATGATGATTTGGGTGGTGGTTCTTTGACGGCTTTGCCGATCATCGAAACCCAAGCTGGTGACGTGTCTGCTTACATCCCGACCAACGTTATCTCCATCACCGATGGTCAAGTCTATCTTGAGCCCAACCTCTTCAACGCCGGTGTGCGCCCAGCCATTAACGTGGGCTTGTCAGTCTCCCGTGTGGGTGGTGCCGCTCAGATCAAGGCCATGAAACAAGTGGCCGGTACCATGCGTCTTGACTTGGCCCAATATCGTGAATTGGCTGCTTTTGCTCAGTTCGGTTCCGACCTTGACAAGGCGACCAAAGCTAAATTGGATCGCGGTGCTCGTTTGGTTGAATTGCTCAAACAGCCGCAATATCATCCCATGCCCGCTGAAGAGCAGGTGACCTCTATTTGGGCAGCTACTCGTGGTCATATGGATGATGTGCCGGTGGAAAAAGTGCGTCAGTTTGAAGCTGATATGCTGACTTTCATCCGTGATACAAAGAAAGATGTCCTGACAACTTTGAGGGACAAAAAAGTGATTGATGAGGGTGTCGAAAGTGCACTGACCGAAGCCGTGACTGCCTTCAAGAAAGGCTGGCAGGCATAGCTTTAAGGGGGTACTAAAATGCCTTCACTCAAAGACGTTAAGATGAAAATCGTTGGCGTCGGAAAAACTAAGCAGATTACCAAAGCCATGAACATGGTGGCTTCGGCTAAACTGCGCGGGGCCCAAGCCCGCATTGAAGCTTTCCGACCCTACGCGGCCAAATACCATGATGTTTTGGCTGAGCTTTCAACCAAAGTTGAAGGCAATGCACATCCTCTGCTAGCCGAGCATGAGGAGAAGAAAAACTGCGCGATCATTATGATTACTAGTGATCGTGGCTTGTGTGGCAGCTTTAATGGCAATATCATTTCTACTGGCTTAAAACTGGCCAAAGACAAGACTGACGAAGGCATGACTGTCAAGTTCAGCTGTGTGGGCCGTAAAGGTCGTGATGCGGTTAGACAAGCCGGTTATGAGCTGATTTCGGCTTTTGCCGATCGCATGGGTAGCATTGATTTTTCGCTAGCCTCAACTGTCGCTCAAGAACTGATTCATGGTTATGAGACTTTAAGTTTTGATGAGGTTTGGTTGGTCTATGGTGAATTTGTCTCCATGGCTCAACAACCGCCCAAAAGCTTGTGTCTCTTGCCGCTAAAGACTCCCCAAGCGGATGAAAATGCTGCTCCCGCCGAATCTACTGGGCCTCACTGTGAATATATCTATGAGCCCCAGGAAGAGAAGTTGTTGGCTGAACTTTTGCCGCGTTATGTCAATGTGCAGGTCTATCGTGGATTGCTCGATACCTCAGCTAGTGAACATGCTGCCCGGATGGCGGCCATGGATAACGCAACTCGCAACTGTAACGAGATGATCAATTCACTGACCTTGCTCTACAACAAGACACGTCAGGCATCAATCACCAGCGAACTTATCGATATTGTCGGTGGCGCAGAAGCGCTGAACGGTTAAGGAGCCGTAGTATGAGCAATAATATTTGTAAGATCGTCCAGGTTATCGGCGCTGTCGTTGACGTTGCCTTTCCCGATGGCAACCTGCCGAATATCCTGAACGCCCTTGAGATCCATAACACCAATAATCCCAATGCCGAGCATTTGGTCTGCGAGGTAGCGCAACACTTGGGTGACAATGTGGTGCGCACCATCGCCATGGATGCTACCGATGGCCTTACGCGCGGCATGGATGTTTTGGATACCGGAAAACCAATCATGGTGCCGGTAGGCAAAGCTTCCGTGGGCCGTATTATGAATGTTTTGGGCCGCCCTGTGGATGAGTTAGGCCCAATCAATGCTGAGAAATATTATCCCATTCACCGTCCGGCTCCAGAATTCACCGAACAAAACACCAAGGTTGAACTCTTAGAAACCGGTATCAAAGTCGTTGACTTGCTAGTACCCTTCCCCAAAGGCGGCAAAATGGGCCTCTTTGGTGGTGCAGGCGTTGGTAAGACCGTTATTCTGATGGAAATGATCAACAACATTGCCCAACAGCATGGCGGCTCTTCAGTCTTCACAGGTGTGGGTGAAAGAACCCGTGAAGGTAACGACTTATACCATGAGTTGAAAGAAGCTGGCGTTTTGGAGCGCTCGACCCTAGTCTATGGTCAGATGAACGAGCCCCCAGGAGCACGTTCTCGTGTGGCCTTGACCGGTTTGGCTTGCGCCGAATATTTGCGTGATGAAGAGCATCAAGACGTGTTGCTCTTTATCGATAACATCTTCCGCTTTACCCAAGCTGGCTCAGAAGTTAGCGCCTTGCTTGGCCGTATGCCTAGCGCCGTGGGTTATCAACCCACTCTTGGCACTGACTTAGGTGGTTTGCAAGAACGGATCACCTCAACCAATAAGGGCTCAATCACATCAGTGCAGGCCGTTTACGTGCCCGCTGACGACTTGACTGACCCGGCCCCGGCCACAACCTTCTCACACCTTGACGGTACATTGGTGCTTTCGCGTCAGATCGCCGAACTTGGTATCTATCCCGCTGTGGATCCCTTGGATTCCACATCGCGTATTCTTTCGCCTGACGTGGTTGGTGAAGAGCACTACAATGTGGCTAGACGCGTGCAGATGGTTCTCCAGAAATACAAAGAATTGCAAGACATCATTGCCATTCTTGGTATGGACGAACTCTCTGATGAAGATAAACTCACCGTGGCCCGTGCCAGACGTATCCAACGCTTCCTCTCGCAGCCCTTCCACGTGGCCGAAGTCTTCACCGGCACACCCGGTCAATACGTCAAGGTTGAAGATACCATCAAAGGCTTCAAGGGCATATTGGATGGTGAGTATGACGAACTTGCCGAAGGTGATTTCTACATGCTTGGCAGCATCGATCAAGCTGTGGCCAAGTACGAGAAACGTAAACAAGAAGCCTAGGCTCGCAAGTTTCGTTAGCTCGCGTTCAGTATTAAGGAGAAGCTATGTCCACGCTGCAGCTTGAAGTCGTAACGCCTGACAAGACCGTCGTCAGTGAAGCCGTTGAAATGGCCATTTGCCCAGGAGTTGTGGGTGAATTTGGCGTTTTGCCTAATCACGTCTCACTTTTGAGCGCACTGAAGATTGGTGATTTGCGTTACCGGGTCAATGGCAAGGACGAGCATGTCTTTATCTCAGGTGGCTTTGCCGATGTGAACAACAATGTTCTGAGCGTCCTCGCTGAATCAGCAGAAAAGGCCGGTGACATTGATGAAGCTCGCGCTAAAGCTGCCAAGGAACGTGCTGAAAAAAGGCTTGCCGAAAAAAGTGAAAATTTAGATGAAGCTCGGGCCCATGCCGCATTAAGCAGAGCGCTTGTGCGCTTACAGATTTTGCAGGGTTAAGCTAGTCTAGTTTTTGATGTCAATTACCCCACCCCGTAAAGGGGTGAGGCTTGTAAGAAAATTATAAGCTTAATTGATTAGTCGGTATATTTAAAAAATATGCAGCCGTTTTTTCGAAATAGATTATAGGCACCA
>JAFSZE010000069.1 GCA_017455745.1 Desulfovibrionaceae bacterium
ATTTTGTCAAGAACCAGATCTTGACCCAGTCAGCAGTGGCCATGCTTTCACAAGCGAACAGTATGCCGCAGATGGCACTTTCACTTATCCGGTAGTATTTTAGGCGGAGGGAGAATCCACCTACTTACACACGATAATCTGGTGAGCAAGAGGCCCAAAGGTGCATAACCTTTGGGCCTCTTGGCGTTTTTAGGGGGAGTTTTTGGCTCCCTTAATTTGTTTTGCGCCTAAAGAAAAAACTCTTGGGGGATATTTGGGTATGAATGATCATCTGAAATTGGCCACTGCGCTCATCTAAAACTGAGCATATGTGTTTAATTTTGCGCTCTTAAAGTTTTGAGTTTTGATTGCGGTAACCGTTTTTAGCGGCAAAAAAGTGAACCAAAATTTTGACAGGGGGAGTTTGGGGCAAATTTTGCGCGGTCTTAAGATGAAAAAAAAAGTTAATTATTTTGGGGAGTTACGGTGCGGTAAGGGTTGCCTCTTTTTTGGCACGCATCTTGCTTATAAGAGAGTATCAGTTTGAATGGAGATTATTTTTCAGGCAGCCGATGTCACATATCGGCTTGAAACTCAAGCCTAGCTGCCAGTTAATCTGGCTTAGGATTGAGCCTTCACCCTGCCGTAAGGTGGGAAACGGTGGTTGTTCGCATGGAAGCGGACGTGCACAGTGCGCCATCGGGCAAAAGTACATTCATGGAGGAATGTCATGTATATTAATAACAATTCTATGTCTGCTAATGTTGCTAACTCTTTAACCAGCCATTACAGCAATCTGGCCACATCAACCCAACGCCTGTCAACAGGTTTACGTGTTAACTCCGCAGCGGATGATGCAGCCGGCTTAGCGATTAGAGAGTTGATGCGTTCCGATATCACTGCTTTGCAGCAAGGTATTCGTAACGCTAATGACGCCATATCTTTGCTTCAGACCGCTGATGGTGCTTTAGGTATCATCGATGAAAAGTTGATCAGAATGAAGGAATTGGCTGAACAAGCAGCGACCGGCACATATGATTCAACCCAACGCTTGATGATTGAATCTGAATACCAACAGATGGCTTCAGAAATTACCCGTATCGCCAACGCGACAGATTTCAACGGTATCCACTTGTTGGATGGCACGTTGAGCGGCCCTGAGCACCATGGTGATGGAATGACGGCCACTGGTAAGATGAAGATTCACTTCGGTACTGATAACGATTCAGCAGAAGACTACTACTACATCCAAATCAACAGTGCCACAGCATCGTCACTAGGCGTTGGCAATCAAGCTGATGGTACAAATAAGGCTTACACAGTTTCGACTCAAGAAGCAGCTCAGAAAGCATTGGTCGGATTGCGTGATGCCATTGTCTCTAAGGACAAGATTAGAGCTAACCTCGGGGCTATGCAAAACCGTCTGGAAAATACCATTTCAAACTTAACCATTCAGGCAGAAAATCTGCAATCAGCAGAATCCCGGATTTCGGATGTTGATGTGGCGTCAGAAATGACCAACTTCATCCGCAACCAGATCTTGACTCAATCTGCCGTTGCTATGTTGTCCCAAGCCAATAGCATGCCTCAAATGGCCATGCGACTCATTGGTTAGCTACTGTGATGTGACCGCAGCAAACCTTATCCCCGACGGATACGTTCCGTCGGGGATATTTTTTTACTCTTAAGTCTTTTTATTGGCATGAGATTTTCGCAAGATTTTTGGAAGATATCTTATGGGCGTGTTCATCTCTGCTGATAGGTGAATATTCGGTAGGCGCACATCTCTTTTGGCATTATGCGGAAAGTGTGATTGGTGAAGATTGTGTTGGGAGAGTAATATTGGTAGATTAATTTAGAGAAAGCAATGTAGGGATAGTAACGTAGGGCGAGAGTAGATTGTGCAGGAAGGTGCGTTTGCAGGGATGAGTCTAGATGGTTGATATATTATTGTGTTCTTGCCAATAGAGAATGTTGGTTTAGAGCTATTGTTTTAGTTCATAGAGTTGATGTTTTAGGTTTTATGTTCAGTTTGACATATTCATTTTAATAAAAATTTAGAGCAGATTATATTGTTATCGACAAGAATAATTTTTTAGAGAGAAGTATAATTTGATTGTTGCGATTAGTTGTTTTTTAATGATTAATCATTGATTAGTTATTTGTCATTTGTGATTAGAGCTTTTAGATTGTCGATCATAGATTGCGCTACGATTTTATGTTTAATATGGATTACTAATAATTTATCATTTATCATTGTTAGTTATTGTGTTATTGATGTTACTTTAAAGTTTAGATAGTATTTATATTCTATATTGATAATTTATTAACAATTATTTGAATATCTTGCTTATTTATGTTTGTTGGTGCTTTGTTTTTATTTTATGTATAA
>JAFSZE010000070.1 GCA_017455745.1 Desulfovibrionaceae bacterium
GGCTTGTAAGAAAATTACAAGCTTAATTGATTAGTCGGTATATTTAAGAAATATGCAGCCGTTTTTTCGAAATAGATTATAGGCACCAAGGGATGCTTCACAAGTTCCTTGCTCTGCGATTATACATTAAACATCTCTAAGTGTAGGAGAAGTGTGTATAATTTATTTTTTGTAAAAAAATAGTAAACTCGAAAAAACAACGACGATGTGAACCTCATGGAAACTCCATGACTTACAATTATGTGCCTTACATCCCCACCCCATAAAGGAGTGGGGTTTTACGGCACAATCTTATACAGATTTGACTAATGACGTGTTGCCATCAGAAAAAGTCGATCATTCAATATACAGACATCTTGCGGAATAATTCAAGGGATATCGTGGAAATCCTGCCGTCTAATTCAAAGAACTGACGGTTTTTCGTATCAATATAAAAATGGAGGCGGCGCTTCCTCCTAGGCACTCAAGCTTAGGTCTCCGCGCCGAAAAACTGATGAAATTTTTCTTTGACAAGACAAGCTGTCAGAACACTCGTCGAGCTCTCCGCCATGAATGGCTCTTGACTAATGGTCTCGGTGACTATGCAGGAAGCTCCATCCTCTGCTGCAACACTCGTAAATATCATGGGCTTTTTGTGAAGGCGACTCCCAATGGGCGTCGCGTTCTCTTGTCTGCCATAGAAGAATCTCTATGCAGAGAAGACCGCGAGTTTACCATTTCAACTCGCCAACATCCCATGACGATCTTCCCCAAGGGCTACAATTTCCAAGAGTATTATCTGCAAGGGGCCTGGCCTTCATTCCGCTACCGCATGGGCAATACAACCATCACCCGCGAAATCCTTTTGGTGCAAAACAAAAGCCAGCTTTTGATGCGCTGGAACATTGAAAGCCAAGGCATCTTGCCCTCCCAGTTGCGCTTAAAACCCCTCTTAGCCTTCCGCAGTTTCCATGAGCTAACCCATCAAAACGATCAAATAAGCACTGAATATAAAGCTTTGTCTGACGGTATAGCTCTCCGTCCTTATTTTTCCATGCCAACCATCTACTTCCAAACCACATCCAATTATATTTATAAGCCAGCCCCCTGCTGGTACTACAATGTGGAATATATGATGGAGCATGAACGGGGCTTCCCCTTCACCGAAGATCTGTTTATGCCTGGCGTTTTCGATCTGGCTATCCCAAGCGTTGGCACGCATTATTTGATCGTGGGCACAGAGCCCAAGGGCGACATTAATCCCGCTGAACTCTGGCAAAAGGAAACTC
Source organism: Desulfovibrionaceae bacterium (assembly GCA_017455745.1). Taxonomy (GTDB): domain Bacteria; phylum Desulfobacterota; class Desulfovibrionia; order Desulfovibrionales; family Desulfovibrionaceae; genus Desulfovibrio. Next base: position 1,269 of record JAFSZE010000070.1, read on the forward strand.
AAGAAGCTCAAGCTATCATCTTAAATAGCCCCCACGACATCGCTGCCCATTTTAAAAATGTGGGCAAACAGTTTTTGGTTAAAGATCAACAAAATCGCCATGCCATCCTGGCAGGTTACCATTGGTTCGATGCTTGGGGCCGCGATACCTTGATCGCTCTGCCCGGTTTGACCTTCTACTCTGGCCGCACCCAAGTGGGGCTTGAGACTTTAGCTCAAATTGCCAAAACCATCCGCAATGGTCTAATCCCCAATATGTTTGGGGCCGATGGCAACGATGCTTATAATTCGGTGGACGCAGCCCTCTGGTTTGCTTTTGCCGTGCAGAGTTACTATGAGCTAGAACAGAAAGATATCAGCTGGGTCAAAGAATATGCCTGGCCTGCCTTGCAACAAATCATCCAAGGCTACCTTAAAGGCCCAGGCTTGGATATCTATGTTGATAGTGAAGGACTCCTCCATGCTGGCAATGCCAACACCCAATTGACCTGGATGGATGCCAATGCCAATGGCAAGCCAGTCACGCCACGTCATGGCTGTGCTGTAGAGTTAAATGCCCTTTGGTACAATACCCTTGAATTCTATCAAAAGCTGGCCAAAGACTTCAGAGAACCGGTGGATGAACGTGAACGCTTGAAAGAGATGCGTAAAAACTTCGTCAAGCGCTTCTATTTGGAGAAAGAGGGTTATTTAGCTGACTGCTACCGCTATGGTTACACCGACACATCCATTCGACCCAACCAAATCTTTGCGGTCTCTTTAAAATACTCCATGCTCAATGAAGAGCAGCAGGCTAAAGTTTTTGACTGCGTCAAAAATAACCTCTTAACTCCCTATGGTTTACGTACCCTAGCTCCAGAAGATCCCAACTTCCGCAGCCGCTATGAAGGTGGGCCTGATGAGCGCGATGCCAGCTACCATCAAGGCACAGTTTGGCCTTGGCTCTTAGGTCACTATACCGATGCCTTAATTCGTGTTTCTTGGGATGTGGAGCAGAAAATCCACTCTCTGCTTGAAACAATCCAACCCTTACTTAGCGATCACTTACTAACCGCTGGCATTGGTACCATTTCTGAAGTCTTTGATGCTGCTCCGCCCTACCGTCCCAATGGCTGCATCTCCCAAGCTTGGAGTGTGGCTGAA
>JAFSZE010000071.1 GCA_017455745.1 Desulfovibrionaceae bacterium
ATGAAATCCCTCCATGTAAGTTTAGGGGAACATACACGATTTACGATCCTTTAGCTAGATGTCTAGCAGACAAAAAGCTATTTTCTTCGTCTATTAGCTAGAAAATTTTGCTTTTCCGCCGTTACTTGCTCTGGCTCGTGGCCCAAAAAAGAAAGTACAAGGGTAGCTGGCAAGTAAAAGTCAGATGCTGGCTGGCACACTGATGCGAGCCTTAGTTTTTGGCCTCAAATGGCCACGACACAACTATTTATGCCGCCCGCGCCGCTCGAAAAATGGGTGGCGCGGAGGGGGGTGGGGGAAAGGGTGCATTTATCCAAAAAGAAAGCTGAAACCGTAATATACCCAATAACTGACGAAACTGAATATTTTGGAGGGATTGAAATCAACATATGCACATGATCTTCCATCAAATGCCCTTCGATTATCTCACATTCCTTTTGTCGCGCCAGTTCACGCAACACAGGACCAATTTCCTGTCGTAATGCGTAAAACAATCGTTTTTTTCGATATTTTGGGATCCACACGACATAGTACTTGCATTCCCATTTCGTATGCGATAGACTAGAGCTTTCGTCCATCGGTAAGCTCCTTTTGGTTACTTTGAGCAGTCCCCAAAATTGAGCTTACCGATTTTTTTCTTGCTAAACAATCTATTTTTCTTCGATCTTACTTTATTCAGACCAAACACACGCAGCTGCACACCGCTTTGCGACTCAGCCGCTTCGCAGGCTCGCGGCTTCACCGCTAAGCGACGTGTTGCAGCCGCATGGCGTTTGGTACACTTCCGCAAAAGTCAAACTTTGTGAGTCCTCCGGCAAAGCCGGAGGTTTACCATGATTAAATCAGCTAAAGATATCAATTGTTGATTTTGATCAAAAAAACGAAAATCACCTATTCTACAGCTATCATTCACAGACAAAAGATATGTAGACTCCAAAAGAGAATTCTTATTTAATATTTGTTTAAAATAGCGCCTTAAAAGCGCTCTGCCCCAACTGTCAGGAGCAGCGTCGGAAAAACAAGCAAACTCAGACCTTGAAGCGCGCTGAAGGCCTGACATGAGAGGCAATTCAGGATCTATTTTACGACCAAGGTTTTGCCACTCATCTGTATAGTTGAATTCCTGCCACTCAAGGCCTCTTCTTCTACGAAAAAATAAGGAGCCTATGGCAACATCATCGTCATTGGTCACTAAGACTTTATCATACATCTCTCTTGATGTCCTCTTTTAGCTTTTTGATCACAAGGAAATTACCGATTTCATCATCCTTAAAAGACAGAGAAGCAACGATAAGATCTAATACACCAATAGCATTACCATAGGCTAGAAAATCAAGGTCACATCAGCAGAGCTTTAAATTTTATCAATTAATTCAGTTAAAAAACTTTTCATTTAAATTTCATAAAATCAACAAGTGATTTCAGGCTACCGCAGATGAACTATTTAATAATTTTGACAAGACTAAGAGCAACCGTCTGCAAATACTTGGCTTAAGCTGGCCTGATTCCAAGCCACTCTCACTGCGCATCCAAAAAATTTTCCTTGATAATCCCTTAACAATGTTTTAGGTAACGATATAAACCAATTCTTGGCCCTAACACTTGCCCTAAACTCTTAGCTAGCCGCCCAATTGAGCCAAGCATGGAGAGATCATGCGTTATACCACTTTAGGACCTACAGACATCAAAATTTCCCGCCTTTGCATGGGGTGCATGGGTTTTGGCGACCCCACCCTCGGCCACCATTCCTGGACTCTTGATGAGACGCAGACCCGAGAGATCATCAAGCACGGCCTTGAACAAGGCATCAATTTTTTCGATACAGCCATTGCTTATCAAAGTGGCAGCTCGGAGCAACACCATAAGAACTATCCAAAAGTATAAAAAAGTATACCTGAATAATATCTTATATTGTTCATTGCTGAACAATTTTACAATTAAAATCTATTTAATTGCATTCATGGATCACTAGTGTAGTCGTTAGCACGGAAGAATCTGTCGCAAACGTAGTGTACTAGTGTCGTGTTTCAATCACATCCTATATAACCCCTCTATTATCTAGATATTTTTAATGATTTTTATATAAACCAAGAACGAGGCTTTTCTCTAACCTCATTCCCAACATATCACATAGAAACTTGCATACATAAATATTTTGATTTATAATTCCCTCTGTTGTTTTTAGAGTTATTCTTTAACGTTGCAGGGGGATTAGTATGTATCCAGGTAGACCTATTCAATACGATGTCTTATTATCTGAGCTTGATATAGCAAAGTGCAAATTAGCTGTTCTAAACCCAAATACCTGTCCCACCATTGTAAAGCGATGTAGCGTCCTTCTTGGCCTTAACAACTGCGTCCCCGGTAAGCTTAACCGTGGACAGGTAGCCTTAGCGCACTGCTGCAATAAAGACTATGTTTCGTCAGTGGCCAAAAGCTTTAATGAGGGAGGTATAGGC
>JAFSZE010000072.1 GCA_017455745.1 Desulfovibrionaceae bacterium
CGATGCCATAATCGACAGATACATAAGAATACGATCCTTAATGTTGGTATCCGTAAACGGAATCAAGCTCCTTATGAGGTAATGGGATTCAGACTCTTTGATAAAGTTAGGTGGAAAGGTCAAATATGTTTTATATTTGGTAGACGTTCTACAGGTAGGATGGATATACGACTTTTGGACGGAACAAAAATCAATGCATCTGTGGGATACAAAAACCTTCAACTGATGGAGATGCGTAAAAATTATTTGATAGAACAAAGAAAGGGAGGTTAAAGCGATTCCTCCCACAGGCTAGCCTGTGGGTTTCCCCGCCAAAAATTTTATGACTAACCCTGACGCTCATGTTGTGTGGATCACCGGCCTGTCTGGAGCCGGCAAAACCACTTTGGCTAAAGCTCTTTTGCCCAAATTATCCAATGCCATCCTTTTGGATGGCGATGAGATGCGCGAAGCTTTGATTGATGTTGCCCATGGCTTTGATGCTGAAAGCCGCAAACGCTTCGGCTTCACTTATGCTCGCTGGGCCAGATTAATAGCCTTACAGGGATATACGGTAGTTGTTGCAACCATATCCCTCTACCATGATCTACATGCCTGGAACAGGGAAAATTTACCGAACTACCTAGAAGTATTTCTGGATGTACCTGAAGAGATTCGCCGCAAACGCGATCCAAAACAACTCTACAAAAACCAAACCAAACAAATGGCTGGCGCTGACACACTGATCATGGAACCATTAGCACCACATATCACTTTAACCTATCCCTATGATTTAGAGACAGCTGTGGCCGACATTTTGCTAAAACTTAAAACTAGCCAATCACTCTCAAAATAATATTTTGACTCCTTGCCTCACAAATTGAGCCCCGCTTTCACAAAATCTCACACGGGGCTCAAACGTGATTACAAACCTAAGAACACTTTTTTACTGCCTCTACTATTTTTTGTAGACCAAACTTACAGTTTCCTTGGCTTCGTCAACCAAAACACCTTCGTTTGCACCAGTCTGCTGGCCGATAGCCCGAAAAACATCTAAACACGTGCGATCTTTCATGCGCAAACTTATAAGTGGTTGAACATGGGGTGCTCTGCCCTCAACCACAAGCTTATAACCAGCCTTAGCACAAACTCTCATCAAACCTTCCTCGAGCGGACCATCATAATTAAAATCCATCCTTTCGGCTAAACCGCCCTGCACCTGACTATAACCTACCTGTCGATTTTCACTGCCTGTCAAAAGCGCCAAATCATGACTTATGGCTTCGGAAGCAGCCAAAAGCTTGCTCTCCACAAAACTAGCTGCATGCACATCAACCTTCTTTGGCGCACATCCACCAAACATGATCCCTAAAAAACAAACACCTGTTATTAAATACGATCTGTCAAACATAAAAAATATCCTCCAAAAAAAGCTCTTTTTTCTCTGCGCACACGAAAAAAACTTTCGCTACCTAAAATTCTAGATTTCATCAAATGAAACACGCAAAAATGTTAAAGCAATAGTTTAAAAAACAAATTTCACGGGCAACACCTCACATCGAAATTAGAAATGAAGCGTTAATTATAATAAACCGCAGCCGTTTCACTCCCGCAACGCTCCAAAAACTCCCCTCAGGCAACCAGCTTTAAAAAATCAAATCAGCAAGCAAGCGGACACCAAATAAAGCCAAGAAGCCAAAGATGCTCAAGACAAACCAGCCTTGAAGCGGCATGGGCAAACATTTGCTTGTTCTTAGACTCAAAACCAAGCTTAAGGCACACGCGCTATATATAATGTATTGGGTGGATTCTGGAACAGCAAAAAAATTGGTCAACAAAGGCCAATTGACTAGCAAGATCAGCTTTCATCCAAGGATATGCAAGCTTGTAAGCCAAGGTCATTTTTTAGAGATCCCTCTGATCAAATAAGGATCTGCCACATTTAGACTACCAAATCTCCTCTCCCGACTGCCATGAATCCTAGAAATACAAAAAATCCGTCAATAGAAAGAGTAATTGATCATCAAAATCTTGCTCTATGCGAAAATTACAGGACAACGTAATTTTCAAGCTCCCCCATTGATCAAATATGTCCGCAAGATGAATTGTCAAGAAGCATTTTTAAGACAATCGTTGGCCACCCACTACTCATAGGCCAAATCAATGACTTAGCCAAGCAGCTTTGCCTGCCTTAAAGGTCAAGATACGCATATCTTGATTGCCAAATCGAACGGAGAAAGCCAGAAGCCAAAAAAGACGGCAAATTTTCCTAGGCATATTACGTTTCCACCAGATTTTTGGAACATGGTCATATGCGCATACTCGGCTATTCTAGAGCAGATTTGGCTGATTGGTTCCAAAATTACGCTAGAAAAGTAATAAGACTTAAAGCCATTCCAGTTTCTTTGGGCGAGCTAAACCGAGAGTCTTGATCATTTTTACAGCAAACAAACTCAACTTTTGACTAGGGGCAAATAAAAAAAATTGGCAAAATTTTATCCGAAAACCACCCAAACGTATGAGTGAAAACAGACCAAATGAGATAAATTTTGTTAGCAGCCAGCTCTCGGTTAGAAAAATCCAATAAAAATAAGAAAGATATATGATCTTAGTAAAAAAGGAATTTCTCTAAAATTAATCGTGGCTAATAATTTTTTAAGACATAGTTCTTATAATATAGGTGATAATTTGGATAAAGATTACAAAATATATTGATTTAACAACAGAATTAACTACTAAAAGATAACTTCATTGATTATTTTATAGTAATTTTTTACACTTGAATATATCTATTTAGGTTATAATTATAACTTAATATATACCTACCATACATAAAA
>JAFSZE010000008.1 GCA_017455745.1 Desulfovibrionaceae bacterium
CAAATGCCTGCATCACGTAAGGCAAAAGATGCCTGACAGCAGCAATAGTCAAATTCAATGCCCTGCCCTATGCGGTTAGGACCACCACCTAGAATCAAAACTTTGCGTTGGCTAGTTTTAATTGGCACATCGTCTGTCTCAGAGGTCGAGTAATAATAAGGCGTATAGGCTTCAAATTCAGCAGCACAGGTGTCAACTAGATAGTAACAGGGGAGAACTGATAATTCTTGTCTCAGTCCGCGAACGTCTTCTTCTGGTCTTTTCCACATTTCAGCCAATTGGGCATCGGAGAAACCGTATTCTTTGGCTTTGCGCAAAACATGGGCCAAATTTTTGTTGGCCTTGGTCATATCATTGGCCAAACCAAAGTCACGGATTTCGACCTCCAAAGTGCAAATTTCACGCAGTTCTTCGATAAACCAGGGATCAATCATTGATACCCGATTGATTTCTTCTGTGGATAAACCAGCCAAAATGGCTTGGCGCAGGGTAAAGATGCGTTTGGAATTGGGTTTACTTAGGTTAGCCAAAATTTCAGATTTTGGTGGCAACGGGGCTTTAAAATTGTAGCCTAATCCTTTGGCACCAATCTCCATGGAGCGTAAGCCTTTTTGCAGAGCTTCTTTGAAGGTTCGGCCTATACTCATGGCTTCACCCACACTCTTCATGGAAGTTGTCAGTTCATCTTTGGCCCCTGGAAACTTCTCGAAGGTAAAACGGGGAATTTTGACCACACAATAATCAATGGCCGGTTCAAAAGAAGCTACGGTCTCTTGAGTAATGTCATTTTGCAATTCATCTAATGTATAGCCAATGGCCAATTTGGCGGCAATCTTGGCAATGGGAAAGCCAGTGGCTTTGGAGGCCAAGGCTGATGAACGCGAAACCCTAGGATTCATTTCAATGACAACAATCTCACCATTGGCTGGATTTAAAGCAAATTGCACATTGCTGCCACCTGTTTCCACGCCAATCTCGCGCATGATAGCGATGGAAGCATCACGTAGTCTTTGATATTCAACATCGGTTAAAGTTTGAATGGGAGCCACGGTGATGGAATCACCTGTATGCACACCCATGGGATCCAAATTTTCGATGGAGCAGACAATAACGCAGTTGTCATGGGAATCGCGCATCACCTCCATCTCAATTTCTTTCCAACCAAGCACACTCTGCTCAAGCATAATTTCACTAACAGGGCTAGCTGAAAGTCCATTTTGAGCGATAGTCTCCAGATCTTCATTATTGTAAGCCACACCACCACCGGTGCCACCTAGTGTAAAGGCCGGTCTTACAATCAATGGAAATGGAAGTGTTTTGGCTAAATTGTGTACATCATCCATATTATGGGCAATGCCACTCTCTGGAACTTTCAAGCCAATATTGGTCATAGCTTGGCGAAAAAGCTCTCTACTTTCGGCCTTAGCGATGACTTCGGCTTTAGCCCCGATCAATTCACAGCCCACTTCTTCCAAGACACCTGATTTAGCTAAACCCAAAGCAGCGTTTAGGGCCGTCTGGCCACCCAAAGTTGGTAAAATGGCATCTGGTCGCTCGCGTCTTATGATATTAGCTAGGGTCTCCTGTTCAATGGGCTCAATATAGGTTGCATCGGCCAAATGTGGATCGGTCATAATCGTTGCTGGATTGGAGTTGACCAAAACGACCTTATAGCCCTCTTCCTTGAGAGCCTTAACAGCCTGTGAGCCTGAATAGTCAAACTCGCAGCCCTGGCCTATGACAATGGGACCGGCCCCGATCACTAGAATTTTCGTGAGATCAGTGCGTTTGGGCATACCATTTTACCTCGAAAGCAATTGGATCTAAAACATGAAAACTTTATTTGATTTTATTCGATTTTATTAGATGTTATTAGATGCTATTAGATGTTCTTAAAATTCAAAGTTAAAGTCAAATGCAAAATCAAGATCAAAACTAGAGTTAAAGTTAAATGCAAAGTCAAAGTCAAATGGGAGTGTCAAGTTAATCGTATAAATTTTTTCGGAGTCGAATTTTATGAGACACAAATTGTTTCAGAGTCAAATTATTTTAGAATCAAATTCTTTCAGACCGAAATTCTTCCAGATTAAAATTTTTATGCTAAGATAGATAGAAATAAAATACTTAGTCAGATCAAAGTATTTCTTGAGTGTACTTTTTTAGTTGACTTTTTAGTGTAGTTTTGAGTGTAGTTTTGAATCAATCAAAATTCTTAAAAACTGGAAAAATCTCTCACTGGATCAAATGTACAAAATGTATTACGCTTCCACCATAATTTTGGAACAGAAAGAGCCTTATCATTTTCGACACATCTTAAAAAAATATCCTTCCCTCCCCAAAAAGCCTAGACCAAACACCGATGTGCAAGACGAAAATATGGGCGAAAAAGGGCGGGGATGCGAGTGCTGGCAGCTAGCCTGTTCCAAAATTTCGGG
>JAFSZE010000073.1 GCA_017455745.1 Desulfovibrionaceae bacterium
AAGGCTAGAATGGATATACGACTTTTGGACGGCACTAAAGTCAACGCATCCGTAGGATATAAAAACCTTAGATTGTTAGAAATGCGTAAAAAACTATCTTATAGAACAAAGAAAGGTAGATTAAAGGCGGTTCCTCCCACGGGCAAGCCCGTGGGTTTCCCCGCCGAGAATCTTATGACATAAGCCCAAAAAAAAAGAAGTTTTAAGCGGATCACGCTAAAAAACTTCCTACTAAAAATTTAAACCATGCAATAAAAATAAAAAATTACACGTCAGTGCTAAAAATAATCTTTAGCTAACGGATATATTGCCAGAACCTAAACTTAGACTAATAATTTGGTATTGACATTTCTTAAAGTGATCTTAACTAAACATTTAATTTTACACGCATACGCATCAAACGTAGAGTAGATGCCTAGACAAAAGCCAACATAAAGAGCAAATTTTTAGAAGAATCTAGGCACGTTTAGTCAAAAAAACTTAAATCTAAGCGCTTCAAAAGCGTCTATAGTCAAAAAAATGGAGCCAGCTGATGGACTTGAACCTCCGACCTGCTGATTACGAATCAGCTGCTCTACCGACTGAGCTAAGCTGGCCCAACTTTGCTACCGTACGTTATTTCAACGTCCTTGTCAAACAATTTTTAGAGTAGCAAAAGCCGAATCTAAAGACTAAACCGAAATCACGCCTAAAAGCTGATCCACACTTTCCAAGCAAATCTAGTTTAAGGATTAGTTGCTAACAAAAATTTGATCTAGATAAGCCTACTTAAGAACTAAACGTCTCTCTAGCCTTAAATGTAGCCTATCGCATAATTTTTAACTGAATTGCCGGATTTTGAGCTAGCATTTTGCGCAAAAAAAATGTAGTTTCCAAACAACTTGGTGCAAGCCATTTCAAGCCGTAACTTTTAATTTGCAGTGTGAGTTTTGCAAGTCGCAAGTTAAAAAAATCATCACAAAACCAAACTAAGCCTACCCATAACTTGCGCATACTCTAACGCCACACAGCAACGCACTGCTTAGCTAATCGGCAGAAAGTCAGACTAAATTGATTGTTCAAAACTCCTAAAAAACATTATCCGCACACTTGATTATTGCTCACTCATGATGGCCCTCCCCGGCACCCAAAAGATTTGCTTTTGGAATCTAAAAGAAAAGGATTTGACGCAAAGACTAGCAACTAAACTTCTTTGCTCTTTTCACCAAACAAAACACATCCTCAAAAATTTTATAAAAATATTTTCTTCTGCCGACAGCATATAAAAATTTCTAGCATATGCTGTACGCTTGGGCCTAAAAGTTGTGCAACATTTTAGATGAGGCGTTTATGTCCGCAGTTTGTTTTTTCTTTTCGATACATGAACCATTCTTTCTGAGAAGATATAGCGTTTTTGATTTAGGCCAAAACTCGCTTTATGAAGATGATGAGAGAAATTATGCTCATGTACATGGCATGGCCCAAAGGTGTTATCTGCCGGCCATTGACCTTTTGTTGCGGAAAATTAGAGAATTTAATGGCGAATTTCGTTTTGCCTGCCATGTTTCAATCCCGGCTATTGAATTGTTTGAACAATATGAACCGGATGTGCTTGCAGGCTTAAAGGCTTTAGCCGACACGAAAGCTGTTGAATTCGTGGCTGGAGCAGCGCACTCTCTGGCTTTTTTGTATTCACGCACAGAATTTCTCCGCCAACTGAAAGACTACTGCGCCTTAACCGAAAAACTTTTTAACCAGAATCCAAGATGTTTCTGCTCAACTGAACTGATCTACAACAACGATTTTGCAGCCTTCCTTGACGCCCAAAACTTCAAAGTTATGTTGGCTGAAGGCACAGATCACATCTTAGGCTGGCGCAGCCCCAATTTCCTCTATAAAGCCGAATCAGCCGAAAAGATGGCCCTACTTTTGCGCAATGCCAAACTTTCCCAAGATATCTCCCTAAACTTTAGAAATCGTAATTGGGATCAATGGCCCTTGACTGCTCCAAAGTATGCAGAATGGTGCCGGGCATCCGCGCAAAACACAGATATTATTAATTTATTCCTTAACTTCAATGTTCTTGGTGGCGTCAATGACGCTTCAACGGGCATCTTCGGCTTCATGGAAGATCTGCCCAAAGAACTCTTTGCCCGTGGCATTTCATTTATGACTCCACAAGATGCGGCCAAAACACTGACTGTACAAGATACCATAAGCGTCCACCATTTTATCAGCTGGGATGATGCTGGCGGCGACTTAAACTCCTGGCTTGGCAACGATATGCAAAAAGATGCCGTGCATTTTCTCTACAGTTTGGCCGACGAAGTGCATGCCTTAAACGACCCTGTGCTAACCCACGACTTTAGGCGTCTCCAAACCTCCGACTATCTAAGATGGATGTCAACCAAATGGTTTTCCAACCATCTGCCAACCAACTCCCCCTACGCTAAATCGCAAGATGCCTATACAACATACATGAATATTTTGGCCGATTTCGAAATGCGCTTAGATGAAGCTATAGAAAAAAAGAACTTGCAAGAAGCTAAGGCTAACGCCAATGGTCTTACAGAAAACAAAAAAAAAAATAAACAAATGGTAGCTTAATATTTATCTTTATAAAATTTATCTCTATTTCTAGTATTAGAATTCTTTTAGAACATTTATCTACATTTATGACATATTCTAGTCTAGTCCATATAAATCCAATATAGATACAATATAGATACAATACTGGTACCTTTTTATTTTTAGCTACACTTTTTAAAAAATATATAAATAATTAAAAGTATCTAAAATTTAACTAATTTTGTTTGTAAGTTGTTTGTTTGTAATAGAAGATCAGCAACAGGAACGGTTGTTGATCATTGACTGGGTCTCTTATTTTACAATTGGTTCAACCAGGTTTTAGTTTGCTGAACATGTGAACAATAATCCGCCATCTTTTGATGGTGTCCCAACTTTCCAACACTTCACATCAATATAGTTTCATGAAGCCAATCTAGCCTGCAGTTGACGCCACGGTTTGGCCCGTGTGGAGCCACTAACATTGCATAAGCACTTATCGGAGTATTTTTATGGATGCAATTAAAAAGGTTGTTATTCCTGTCGCCGGTTGGGGAACCAGATCACTCCCAGCTAGCAAAAATATACCCAAAGAAATGCTTCCCATCTACAATAAACCTGTTATCCAGTATGTAGTGGAAGAAGCTCAACACTCCGGTATTGAAAACGTGGTTTTTGTCACTAACCGCGACAAAAGCGTCATTGAAGATCACTTCGACTACAACCTGCAATTGGAAAACGTTTTGGAGCGGGCCGGCAAACTAGATAAATTAGCTGTGGTGCGCGGCGTTGCTGAGATGGTCAACATCATGGCCGTGCGTCAAAAGAAACAATTAGGTTTGGGTCACGCTGTGCTCTGCGCTGAGAGCATCATTGCCAATGATCCCTTTGCCATCATGGTCGGCGATGATTTGATGTTTGGCGGAACCCCTGGCATCAAACAATTGATTGACGTGGCTGTGGCCGAAAATATGTCGGTTGTAGGCGTAATGGAAGTCGCCCCGGACAAGGTTAATAAATACGGTATAATCGACGCCTCCGAAATTTCACCTGGTGTCTTTAGAGTCAAAAATCTCGTGGAAAAACCAGCCTGTGATCAAGCCCCATCAAGATACGCCATCGTCGGTCGCTATGTTCTTAAGCCTGAAATTTTTAAATACTTAAAGGAAGTTAAACCTGGCCATGGCGGTGAAATCCAGTTGACCGATGCCTTGCAAGGACTAGCCAAAAATGACGGTATGTTGGCTGTCAAGATGTCGGGTATCCGCTTTGACGCTGGCGATTGGTCAGAATATCTTGCTGCTAACATCTACTTCGGACTGCAAGACGAAGATCTTCACTATGAATTATTGGATAAGCTGAAGAATTTCGTGCAGTTTAAATAGTTTATCTCTCTATATATCTTAGTGCATAGTGTGACAAATACTGCTAAATTTTGAAACTGAAGTAACTCTAATGCAAGTTAGCAAAAATACTCTTCAGATCAATTTGATTATTTTACTCTATAACTAATCTTTTTTGAAACCTGCATTCTATTGCAGGTTTCTTTTTTATTCTAAAATATACCAAAGTATCCAATCAAACATCATTTTATTTAAATATTAATCCCTAAAAAATATATCTGGAAGGATTATGCACCTCTGGTGGCCGATTTTTTTAATCGTATTTTCCAATGTTGTTTATAATATTTGTGCCAAAATAACTCCAGCTAAAATTAATCCACTAGCTGGATTAACAATAACTTATGTTGTATCTGCCATATTTAGCGCAATGTTATATAAATTTTTGACACATGGAAGTTTGATTGAAGAATATAAAAATTGTAATTTATCATTAGTTGCATTTGGATTTGCTTTGGTTGGCCTAGAAGCTGGTTCCATCTATATGTATCGTGCAGGTTGGAATATTAGTGTTGGTCAAATAGTTCATAGTGGTTTATTAGCTATTTGCCTTATTTTGATAGGTGCTTTTATTTATCATGAACAAATCACAATTTCAAAAATGCTTGGAATTATAACAATTTTTATAGGTATATATTTAATTAACCGTTAAATATTTTAATATTTTGCAGCAAAAAAATAAACAAAGATAGTAATAAATAAATAACAAAGAAACAATAAAAGAAGCAATGAAATAATGATATGACAATATAACGATATAAAAAAATAACGCAAAAATATAAAACAAATATACATGCTATAAAATATACATAGCACCAGTTCTATTATCTAATAATATTTAATGCTTATATTGTTTTATACTTAACATTAGTAAGTGATTTCACAAATAAATATACAAAATGAATAAATTTACTTACTTATCAAAAAAATATATATAATAATGAAAAATAAAAAGAATACACTACAATACAAATTAACCAACATTTGATTTTTACAATTTTATTTTTTTCCAAATATTTTATCATTAGCACACTGTTAATAAAACTATTTTAATAATCTGCGTAGAAATTTATAATATAAAAATATCATCAGAGAACATAGATAATTATTTAATCAACAAATTTTAATTATGAAACACTTCTTATCACATATTTATTCGATTAGATTTAAAATAACGTTATTAATTGTAGCGTCATTGACAATATTTGCAATATTGTCAGCTATAATGTGCTATGGATTATATACCAATTCTTCAATCGATCAGAACAAAAAAATTGCAGCAAGTTTGGCAAATTTGGCTGCTACATTAATTAATCCTGAAAATATTGATATATACATTAATCAAGGTAAATCTAATGAAGAATATAGATCAACTAGGGAAAAACTATATGAAATAAAAAAAAATATAGATAGCATACAATATATATACGTTTATAAGATTAAAAAAGATGGATGTCACGTTGTTTTTGATATAGATGATTCAAATATAAATGAAACTAAACCTGGAGAAATTATACCATTCGATCATGCATTTTCAAAGTATATACCAGATTTATTAGCTGGAAAAAAAATTGAACCTATAATTTCAGATGAAACATTTGGATGGCTGTTAACTGCCTATGCACCTATCTATGATAAAGAAAATATTTGCCAATGCTATGTCGGTATAGATATTTCTATGGCCTGGCTCAAAGAAGATGCTTATAAATATATAATGAATTTATTATTAATTTTTGTTATACTATTAATTACTATCTTATCAATTTCTGTTCTTTTAGCTAATCGTGGTATAATAAATCCAATAAATGATATCGCATATGCTACATCTTTATATGATTTTGATTCTACAACATTTAATAATCTTGAAAAAACACTTCATGGAATCACATCAGTAAAAATAAATACAAAAGATGAAATAGAAAATTTACATCATTCGTTCGTATCGATGGTAACAAGATTATTTCGTTCGCTAAAAGATATTCAAGACAAAAATTCAACTATTTTGCAAATGCAGGATGCTTTAATTATAAGTTTAGCAGATATCGTTGAAAGTCGCGACAAAACTACTGGTTTGCATATTAAAAAAACAGCAGCTTATACAAAAATTATCATGCACGAAATGAAGCGACTTGGCATTTATACAGATACTTTAACCAACGATTTTATGCGTAATGTTGAGCGTTCAGCTCCCCTCCATGATATCGGAAAAATCAATGTTCCTGATGCAATTTTAAATAAGCCGACAAAGTTAACCCCTGAAGAATTTGATCAAATGAAAAGTCACACAACTATAGGTGGAGAAATTATCAAGCATATCATCTCAACAGTACCCGATCCAGATTATCTTTATGAAGCCCAAAATCTAGCCACCTACCACCATGAAAAATGGGATGGTACAGGTTATCCCGAAGGTTTGGCAGGAGATGCGATTCCTTTGTCAGCTAGAATCATGTCTGTAGCCGATGTCTTTGATGCTTTAGTCTCAACGCGCAGTTACAAAAAAGGCTTTCCATATGAAACAGCTTTTGATATCATAAGCCAAAACAGTGGTAGCCAATTTGATCCCCAAATCGTGACTGCTTTTCTACACGCCAAACAAAAGGTTATCAAAGTTGCTGATCACTTTGAAAAAATGAAAGATTAACCTTAATACTAAGTTCAATTTATCTTTGTCTATTTTTGTCTATATATAAATGATTAGGAAATTTGCCTATGTCTGCTAAAATCTTCCAATTTGAAACTAGTAATAAAAATACAACCTCAGAAGAAGATTTGCCTAACAAAAATACACGAACTACGGCCAAAAAACATATCGATGTCATCGAAGAAGTGGAACATGACCCAGATTTGCCACCATTAACAACTGAAGAAATCGTCAAAAACATAAAACCAGAGGGCCAAGAATCGCAAGAATATGAAGAACCTCGCGAATATACAGAAGAAGATATAATCAGTATCCTTGCCAAAATCAAAGAGGCTGCCAAAAACAATGATCCCAAAGCCCTAGTTGTCTTAGGTGAATTTTACCGTCGCGGCCAAATTCTGGAGCAAGATTTTGAGCAAGCTAGAATTCACCATGAAAAAGCAGCTGCCCTTGGGTATACCGAAGCCAAAAAGATTTTAAGTTTTATGTACTTTAACCATGAAGGTGGCCTAAACGATGATAAAAAAGCTCTTGAGCTTCTAAATGAATGTATCGAAGCTGGGGACTTAGACGCCTCAAAAATTTTAGCCTCAAGGTATATGGATGGCGTAGGTGTTGAAAAAAATGTTCAGAAGGGTATAGAGGTTCTAAAAGACGCAATTGAAAAAGGTGATACCATATCTGCCTTTATGTTAGGAGTAATCTATCATCTAGGCAACGGCGTCAAACGCGATCCACATGAGGCAATCAAATACTACACTATCGCAGCCGATGCTGGTAATACCAATGCCATGTGCAACTTAGGAACGATCTATATGATGGATGACGAGGCTATCGACTACTTCTTGGCAAAAAAATATCTTTATCGTGGCGCAGTTTTAGGCAATGTCGGTTGTATGCACGCATTGGGCACTTACTATAAGTCAAACGATGTGGCTATCTTAAAATATGATGAGGCGCTAATCTGGTTCAAAAAAGCTGCTGAGTGTGGTGATAATACTGCTTTTGTTGAAGTAGCTGACGTTTATGACAAACTCAAAGACTACAAAGAAAAAATCAAGTGGCTCAGAAAATCTGTCCAAGCCCGTGATCCACGAGGTGTTTTTGCTCTAGGCGTATGCTATTTTTATGGCAGGGGCGTTGATTACAACACAGAAAGGGCCTTAAAATTAATAAGAGAAGCAGATCAGATGGGTTACTCTATGGCTAGAGACTTCTTGGTACAGTATCATTTTGATAAATAAGAAAATATCTCAAGATACCAGCGGCACAAAATTTTACAAAATACACAGTATATAGATTATTCATATCGTATATATATTATTTATACCACCCATAAGCTTATTAATCATATCTAATAAAATATAAAAATTAGATAAACATGAGCACAAGTATAGTAATAAACATGAGTATAAAAATAAGTTATACACTACAAACTATAAAGCAAGACAATCTATAATGCAAAAATATAAGTAAGAAATCAAGATAATAAAGATAAGATTAGAAATCAAAAAATAATAAAATCCGTCATAAAAAAAGAGAGCTTACTAATAGCTCTCTTTTTTCTTTGCTTAGATGTATGTTAAATTAAATGGATTTTTGCTTCGAGGAATTTTAAATTATATACGTTTTTTACTTGAATGTATTTCCCAATAGATTAGTTTTTAGCTAAATACATTTTTCGTTAGACTCGTTTTTTAATTAGATCCATTTTTTACTCTTGACCTAACCGTCCTGAACGCATCATAAGTTTGATGCGATTGATTTGATTTACTTCACTAGCTCCAGGATCATAGTCCAATGAAATAAAATTGGCCTTGGGATAGCGGCGTTTAAGCTCACCCATCAAGCCTTTAGCGACCACATGATTAGGTAAACAGCCAAAAGGTTGGACACATAAAATATTCTCAACCCCAGATTCCAACATTCTAACCATCTCAGCACCCAAGAGCCAACCTTCGCCTGACTGTTGCCCCAAAGAAATTAGGTTGGAGGTCTTCTTGCGCAGCTGCCTAAAGGTTGTGGGTGCAAAAAAACGCGAGCTAAGCTTAAACGCCAAACGCATTCCAAGTCTTGATAATTCCAAAAAGGCTATGCCAAGCATGGCCATTCTGGCATCGCGTTTGGGTCCGGCTAAATGGCGATAATTGAAGACATCATCATAGAGACAGTAAAGTGCGAAATCCATGATGTCGGTTGAAACAACCTCGCCCCCCTCTGATTCAATGACCTCCGCAGCATTATTATTGGCATCAGGGTGATATTTTAAGAGGATTTCGCCCACAATA
Organism: Desulfovibrionaceae bacterium; assembly: GCA_017455745.1. Classification (GTDB taxonomy): domain Bacteria; phylum Desulfobacterota; class Desulfovibrionia; order Desulfovibrionales; family Desulfovibrionaceae; genus Desulfovibrio. Next base: position 8,877 of record JAFSZE010000073.1, read on the forward strand.
CCAACCCTCTGGCGTCTCTTCTCATCCCGTAGCGGCAATTGATCAAAGTCGCGGATCATCCGAAACATATTCCATTCAAACTTCAAAATATTGCCTGAAATGATGTTTTCTCGAGCCCGACTAAGCCATTTTTCTTTTAGAGCATCAACAGAACCAGGATCGCGTTCATAGGGCCGGACTCTATTGATCATTCTGGCCAAGGCATCACCATAATGGCCAGCCATAATCATCCTAAAAAGCATTCCGCGAGTCATTCTTAAACCTGGCCCCTGCAGTCCTGTGGCCAAGGCCAAAATGGGAATATGGGCCAGACCGGCGTCAATCATAGCTTTTTTGAGCAAACTCACATAGTTGGTCGCGCGGCAACCTCCACCTGTTTGGGAAATCAACAGGGCCACCTTTTTATTAGCATACTCTGGGCTTTGCACGGCCTGTAAAAGCTGTCCAATGACCACTATGGCCGGAAAACAGGCATCATTATTGACATAGCGCAGACCAAGCTCAATGGCCGCATGATCAACCTTGGGCAAAAGTTTCGCTTTATAGCCTGAGGCATGAAAGACTGCTTCCATAAACTCAAAATGGAGAGGCGACATTTGCGGGATGAGCAAAGTGTGCGTTTCACGCATCTTATCGGTAAAGTTAGGCGGCACATTTAAGAGCGATGGGGCCAAACAATTCTTTTTGCCTCCGCGTTCCTGCATGGTCGCAAGCAAACTCCTAATCCTAATGCGAGCTGGGCCTAAATTGGTGCCTTCATCAAGTTTAATCTGCGCATAGAGGCTACCACCACTAGAAACAATTTCCTCCAATTGATCAGAAGTTATGGCATCCAAACCACAACCAAAAGAAAAGAGCTGCAAGACAGCTAATCCCGGATGATTGATGGCAAAGGAGCCGGCTCGATAAAGCCGTGAATGATAGGCCCACTGATTGACCACCCTAATTTCTTTGGGATCATCTTGATCATAGGCTAGGGCATCTTCAGTAATAACTGCCATGCCTAAAGAGGCAATAAAATCAGCAATGCCGTGATGGACTTCAGGATCAATGTGATAAGGATGTCCGGCTAAAACAATACATTTCTGCTTTTTGGCCCAAATCTCCTCATAGATCTTTTGGCCCATGTCGCGGACATCTTGATGATACTTGTCAAAGGCAGCAAAGGCCGTTTTGACCGCATTTTCTAACTCTTCTAGGCTAATATCAGCAAAAAGCTTATCTTCATGGAGGCGTTGGGCGAGCATGGTGCGGGAAATGGGCAAAAAAGGACAACTATACCTAATGCCCTGTTCTCTGAGCGCTGAAATATTGTTGCGCAAAAGCTCAGGATACCCGGCCACAACAGGACAGTTAAAGTCCCCAGATGTAAGTTGTTTAGGCTTCTCTTCGCGTGGTACACATGGGAAAAAGATGGTTTTAATGCCGCGTTCGATCAAATCCAGAATATGACCATGGGCAAGCTTGGCCGGATAGCAGACAGTTTGCGATGGAATGGTGGCATAGCCTTGATAGTAAAGCTTTTTGCTTGATGGGCTAGATAGCTCAACCCTAAAGCCAAGCTCAGTCAACAGGGTAAACCAGAGCGGATAGTTCTCATAAACATTCAGGGCTCTAGGAATACCGATTGTGCCACGGGTTGGATTTTCCAAAGGCTTGTAATAGTCAAAAAGGCGCGAGTATTTCCAGGCATACATATTGGGGCTTACAGCCGCAGTTTGCCTAGCCCCCCGCTCACAGCGATTGCCTGAAATATAATGACGGCCTCCGGCAAAAGAAGAAATAGTCAAAAGACAAGCATTGGTACAGTGGCGACACCTGGTAACTTTGGTTGTAACCTGGAATGCTTCTAGCTCAGCCTGGGAAAGTAAGTTTGATTTAGCGCACGACTTTGATCTACGCCTAGCCAAAAGCGCTACGCCCAAAGCCCCCATAAGGCCAGGCGAATCCGGTCGGACAACATTTTTGCCAAGTTCAAGCTCCAGAGCACGCAACAGGGCATCGTTGGCAAAGGCCCCGCCCTGGGCCACCACATGATCTCCAAGCTCAGCCACATTTTTGATCTTCATGACCTTGTAGCAGGCATTGCGAATTACTGAGTAGGAGAGACCGGCAGCAATATCACCAACAGAGGTCCCTTCTTTTTGGGCCTGCTTGACCTTGCTATTCATAAAAACCGTGCAGCGTGTGCCCAAATCCACTGGGGTTTTGGCCTGCAACGCGGCGATCACAAAATCTTTTAAGGGAATCTGCAATGAATCCGCAAAGTTCTCAATAAACGACCCACAGCCAGAAGAACAAGCTTCATTTAGCGAGATCCGATCAATGGCTTCATTGCGCACATGCAAACATTTGATATCTTGGCCGCCAATATCCAAGACAAACGATACTCTTGGCTCAAAAAACGCGGCTGCCGTGTAGTGGGCCACGGTTTCAACCTCATCCACATCCAAATGGAGAGCCTGGGCCAAGAGCCCAGAGCCATAGCCAGTTGCTCCTGAACCAGCTATGACCAAATCATCGCTCTTGCGACGGTAGATTTCGGCTAAAACTGCTAGAGCAGCCTTTAAGGGATCGCCCCGATTGGAGGCATAGTATTCATAGAGAATTTGGCCAGCATCATCGATCAAAACAGCTTTGATGGTGGTGGAACCAGAATCAAACCCAAGCCAGGCTCTGCCCTTGGCATCTTCCAAAAGCATATGTGTTAGCTGACTTTTGGAATGCCTGGCATAAAAGCGGGTGCGCTCTTGCTCATTGGCAAAAAGCGGTGGCAGTTGGGCTGTCAAATTTTCGCTAAAGTCTTGCTCCAATCTGGCCAACAATTCTTTAGAGGTAAGCGTGGCGGCAGATTCGGCTTTTGCATTATAGGCTGCACCTAAAGCCACAAAAAAATGCCCATTGTCTGGAAAAATGGGCTCTTTAATCTCAGTTAGGGTCGAGATAAAACGCTGACGTAAAACAGGCAGAAAAACTAAGGGGCCACCTAGAAAAACTACTTTACCTTGAATTTTACGCCCATGCGCCAAACCACTCACCGTCTGATTGACAACCGCTTGCAAAACCGAAGCAGCTAAATCCTCTTTGGCTGCGCCCTCGTTTAAGAGCGGCAAAATGTCCATTTTAGCAAAGACGCCGCAGCGGGAGGCAATGGGGTAGATAGTTTTATGCTTGGAAGCTAATCTATCAAGCCCAGCTGCATCTGTACCTAAAAAGGCCCCCATCTGATCAATGAAGGCGCCAGTGCCTCCAGCGCAAGTTTCATTCATGCGCTGTTCAATACCGCCCGTTAAAAAGGTCAGCTTAGCATCCTCGCCGCCTAGCTCAATTACGCAGTCAGCATCAGGGATTTCTTTTTTGATGGCCAAATGCGAGGCCAAGACCTCTTGCAGAAAAGGTACCTGCAAGTGCTTAGCCAATGAAATACCACCAGAACCAGTGATACACAGTTTAAAATTTGAACTTTCAAAATTTGTTGCTATTTCCTTAAGCAAAGCACTAGAGGTCGCCTGAACTTCTGAATAATGCCGCACGTATTTGCTAAAAATTATCTCGCCAGCCAAGTTTAGGACGACGGACTTAACGGTTGTAGATCCAACATCTAGTCCGATAAAAATATCTGCGTCTGGCACAAATACTCCAATGGTCAATATTTTTTTGAGTTTCACCCCACGGTTAAACCAGGGATCTTTCGCTCATCAATTTCTGTAACAGTTAAGATCTTTTTGACTCTAAAATTTACATACAGCAACAAGTTATTTACACATAAATTTTACATTTTTATTTTTGTGCAAATAGTTTTTTTGATTAAATACCCTAAAGATAACTTAGGGCTGTTAGATTTTTTTTAAAACAATACTTGCCTTAATATTTAAAGACAGTGATTAGTTAATGATTAACATAATTCATTTACCAACCAAAAACTGCATAAGCTAACTTGTTTATCAAACACAGTAGACAATAAATTATTTTTATATTTGCATCTTTTGTGTCTATTAGTCACATACATTATTTACCAAAATAATACATGGAAGTGGTTTACCTTGTATTAATCTGCTAATTATTACAATTCTGCCAGATTTTTGGGACACAGTTATATGTGTATATAAGTCTATCTGATGTCTAGCTGGCTGATTTGTTCCCAAATTATGAGGGAATCGTAATATAATTTCTCGACTATTGAACTTAAAACACGCGATAATATAGATTAATATCTGCTATATTAAAATTTACTATAAAAGACATAAGAGATCAAAGTGATAATCTTCTTGCCGCGTATAATCTATTCTAAAATTAATTGTAGCAACCAAGTTTTAATCCAAATTTTTGATATATATCCATATAGATGTGAATGCATATTCTAACACACATCTAGCTTGTTTGTGCTAACATTATAGATCAATCGTAATATTTTTGCTATCAGAATTACTCTCAATGACAATTGATTTTTTCTTTTTCCAGGTTTCGGTTTATATAAAAGTTTGATTGTGAAAGGGGCAGTAGTAACTACTTTTGCCTTTTTACGTTTTAACAATTTTCGGATATAACCAAAATTTTTGGTTGGCACCAAAGATTCATCATTTTGGCCTAAAACATAAACTAGGGAATGCGACATGATTAAAAAAAATTATCAAAACAGTATTAAAATAAGATGTAAAATTGCCTTAAGTTAGAAGCAACTAATAGCTTGGCATCACTTAAAATACTATTTAGAGCACGCTCTTGTGCGAAAATCACGTGACTGAATATTCAAATCCAATTATTTTCCGGATATCCAATAAGTTTCTGGCGCTTTTTCGATGAACCCATCGCTCAAGGAGAAAAATCCGGCCTGCTTAAAAAGTTGATTATAATCTTTGCGGGTTCTGCGCCAGCCCCAAAACTGCTGGGGACGCACGCTCAAATAGTGCAAAATGCCGCGAATAAAAATCTTCATGGCATTAACAAAACTGCCAATGATCGAATCTTCCTGCAGAAAGGAAGAGGACAGACACAGGACTGTACCAGACGATTCAAGCTGCGCCCGAAGATTTTCCAAAAGACGAACCAGATGTCTGGTCGAAATGGCATAATCAACAGCTGAAAGATAAATCATATGATAGTAAACATCGCCTGGAATCGTTAAGGGATCGCCAATATAAACATGGTCGGCAGGCAAGTAGCTACGCAACCACTTTAAACCCACAGTGCTTGGTTCGTTCACATAGAGTTCGATCTCAGGCAAAGCATCTAGGAGCAGTTTTTCCATGTAACCAACGCCACAGCCGATGGATAAGACGCGATAGGGTTCACCATCCTTGGCACCCAACTCCGCCCTATGTTGGCGAATACGCTCTAGCAACCACTCGGCACTACAACGCTTATTTTCACGCCATTCCAGCGGCAAAGCTTCCCAACTGGAGTAGCGGGCGAACATTTCCTCATAAAATGTCGAATAAAATTTTGATCCAGCTAGATGAAAAAAGGAAAGATGGGAGATTTTGGTAAAGGGAATTCCCTGCCAACTCTCCTGATAAAAGCGACGCACTCTGTCACACCCCCTCATTTTATCGCTAATGTATACAGTATCCGGCTAAATCCTGCAAGGATGGGCATAGCTTGCCATAAGGGGTTTGGACAAAAATAAACATTTCTTTCATCAAGCCAGCCCAAATCTTTAAAACGCACACTTGCGCTTGAGTCTTTATATTTAAGGTTTTGCCCAATATCTAAATTTATCATAAAAAAATAGTAGACCACAATCAAGTTTAGCAGCAAATTTTGTAAAAGATCCGTAAGTTCTAAGGATAAAAGATACTAAAAAAACATTATGCCATATTTTTTAAGTATATTTACCATTAAAAATATGTTATAGTCAAAACAAATTCTTATAATATCAATTATGTACAAGATGATTAAATCATAAAATTATAGATAGAAATAAATTTATCTAGTTATAAATATTTTTGCTAATACTAATCTAGCTAAAATACTATTATAATGTAAATTTATGATTTCTTAAAAATATTCTGAAAATTTAATATTTTATTTCTTTCTACCCTCACAATAGATAAATTAACTATATATACATATCCAACTGTAAATATTCCATAATTATCTTTTTCTAAGCTCTTGCAATAATTTTTGTGACTCGTAGATTTTTTTAATAGCAGGTTCTGCTTGATACTCTTGTGGCAAATTGGGGTAAGCCAAAAGAGCATTTTCGCTCATGGCAGTTTTGATTAAGGGGCGTAAAATTTCAGGTGGCATATCGCGATAGTTAATAATAGAGGCGGGGTCTTTTTGAATTTTTCTGATCAATTCCATGGTCAAAGAATTCATGACAATCTGAACATTTTTTGATTTTAAGACAACTCGTGGCACTTGTTCAAAAACCTGCGGCTTTACCTGCAAGATGTGTTTATAATAACGACCAATGGGACTCTGATCAAAATCTGGCGGTAGAGTCAAATAGCGATCTTGGTCACGTGCTGCAAAGATATTGGGCATTTTTGCCAACAAGCTAGGATCAAAAGATTCCTGGAATTTGAAATTGGGATCAAGGCGCCCGCCCACATATTTCATGGCTTTCTGGCAATAGCCTTCCAAAGTTCCCTTGCCAAGATAAGTATTATAATACTTTTTCCAGGCTTGGGCCCTAATTTCAAGGGTTGTCAACGTATCAAATTTGATGCCTTTTAAATAAAGTACACCAACACACATGGCACCGCCATAAAAGAGATTGGTAACGACATTTTCTTCTTCATCCAAATTGGGATCCCTTAAACTCACAATCTTCTGGTACATAAGAGGATTGCGCTTGGGCAAACGCTGATGCATATCCCTAGCTGTGGCTGGCTCAATCTGCCAAACCGACTGCGCTGGCCCCCTAACCTGGCGCACATAATAACCAAAATCCGATTCGGCTGCAGCGATCTCAAGCAAAAAATTGGCTCCATTTTCCTTGTCAATGCCAAGATACGCACATATGTCCACACAAAGTTGGCGCATCTCATCCACTGGCATGGTTTTGTGGCCTTTCCAGGTGGCATACTTGGTTGGATTGGTCGGATCAAATTGACCTTGGCCATCTGGATAGATAGAACTGGTTATTTGCCCTGATGAGACTTTTTGTGCCAGAGAAGCTTGTAAATTTAAAGGAGAGACAAGAAAAAGAAGACCAAAAATTAAGCAAGATAGGATATTGTACATGGAATAAAAAATGTTAGAATGGAAAAAGTTACAATGAAAAAAATATTTAATTATTAAAATACTATCTTGGGATCATAAATTACTGTTTCAACATTTTAAAAAATATTAACAAATTATTGGTATAAAATTTAAGCTACTGTCATTTATACTTTTATTATACACATGCCTTAAAAGTTATTTTTTAAATCGACTATTTCTTGAATAAAAAAAAGTCCTTGAAGTCATAACATAGACTTCAAGGACTTTTAACAAATTGCTTTATTGGTAGCAAATATCTATGGTAAATTATAACTTAGAAGTTATAATTTCAAAAGCAAATTTTTTGAATCGAAACGTACAAGGCAAGCAGAAAAATAAAAGCTAAAAATTACACTCTAACCACGATCATTTAAAGCAGCTATGGCCGGTAAGATCTTGCCTTCCAAAAGCTCCAAGGAAGCACCGCCGCCTGTAGAAATATAGCCCATCTTCTCAGCCAAGCCATATTTTTCAACCGCAGCCACAGAATCGCCCCCACCAACGACCACAAAGGCTTTAGAATTGGCCAAAGCATTAGCTAAGGCTACAGTACCCTTATGGAAAGGCTCAACTTCAAAAGCTCCCATAGGACCATTCCAAACAACTGTGGCAGCTTCTTGGAGGATCTTTTCATAGAGCTCTTCGGTCTTGGGGCCAATGTCTAAGACCATCTCATCGTCAGGAATGTCATTGACATCATGCACATGGGCCTCGACCCCTTTCTCCAAGGCTTTAGCAGTGACCACATCTAAAGGCAGTGGCAACTTGCAGCCTTTAGACTTAGCTAAATCCAAGATCTTTTTGGCTTCATCGATCAGGTCAGCTTCATAGAGCGATGTGCCAACTTTAAGACCTTGAGCAGCCAAGAAGGTGTTGGCAATGCCGCCACCAACGATCAAGATGTCAACTTTATTCAAGAGGTTGGTCAAAACACCAAGTTTGGTTGAAACCTTGGCACCGCCAATGATGGCTGCTAAAGGACGCTTGGGCGACTGTAAAACTTTGTCAAAAGCGTCAACTTCGCTCACCATCAAAGGTCCAGCGCAAGCCAGGGCAGCCTAGCGCACGGCTCCTTCGGTGGAAGCTTGAGCTCTGTGGGCTGTGCCAAAAGCATCCATGACATAGCAATCACCCAAGGCAGCCAATTTAGCGGCCAGCTCGGGATCATTTTTCTTTTCCCCCTTAAAGAAACGAATATTTTCTAACAGTAAACATTCGCCAGGAGCCACTTTGGCTTCAGAAATTTCTTTGGCCACCTTAACATTAATGCCCAAAGATTGGCCAATGGCTTCAGCAATGGGTTTTAGCGAGAATTGCTCATCATATTGCCCCTCGGTGGGACGTCCTAAGTGGGAGAGCACGATCACGCCAGCCCCTTTATCTAAGGCCATCTTGATCGTAGGCAACGCCGCCCGAATCCGTTTATCATTGGTGATTTTACCATCTTTCATCGGTACATTGAGATCCTGACGGATCACAACAACTTTCCCCTTAACATCCTGATCGGCAAATTTTTTCATCAGTTTTTCGGCACGGAAACCTAGACTTAACGCCTAGGAGGAAGCGCCGCCTCCATTTTTATATTGATACGAAAGCCGTCTGTTCTTTGGAGCAGACGGCAATACTTCAACCCTTAATTTGTTCCGCAAACTATCTCTATATTTTCGTAAGCCCAAATAGGCCAATCATGAGACACTTTTTCAAAAAAGTAGTCCAAATTTCGTATATGCAAACACTTTAGCAACCGTAAAATCAAAAGCAAGCTTTACGCTTTGGCTTGCAATAGTTCTAAAGCCATTTCTACAATATGCTCAACAGTAAAACCGAAATGCTCAAAAACTTTGCCACCCTTAGCCGAAAGACCAAAGCGATCAAGCCCCAAGACAGCACCATCAAAGCCCACATACTTCCACCAGCAATCAGAAGTTGCGGCTTCAATGGCAATTCTTTTGCGCACATCTCGTGGTAAAACCTTGTCTTGATACTCTTGCGATTGCTTGGCAAAGATCTCAACTGAAGGCATGGAGACCAAGTTTACATTATACTTTTTGGCCACCAACTCTTCCCAAGCTTTAAGCGCTAGCGATACTTCAGATCCTGTAGCCAAAAGAGTCAAATCTGGCTTAGCGGCCACACTGCGTAAGATATAGGCGCCTTTAGAAATATTAGCTTTAGCTTCATCGTCACGGTCAATATAAGGCAAGGTCTGTCTGGAAAGGACTAAGGCTGTTGGCCCATTATGCTCCAAGGCAAACTTCCAGCTCCAAGCAGTTTCATAGCCATCACAAGGCCGCCAAACAGTCATGCCTGGAATTGTTCTTAAAGCCACAATCTGCTCCACAGGCTGATGTGTGGGGCCATCTTCGCCAACACCGATGGAGTCATGGGTAAAGACCCAAACAGTTTTGGCTTGCATAAGCGCTGCTAGACGCAGAGCATTTTTGGCCTGATCGGAAAAAGCTAAGAAGGTACCGGCATAGGGAATAAAACCACCGTGGATGGCTAAACCGTTGACAATACAGGCCATGCCAAATTCACGCACACCATAGAAAAGATAGTTGCCATGGCCAGTTTTGGGATCAAAAGCTTGGGTGTGCGAGGTCATGGTGCCTACGGAACCAGAGAGATCCGCCGAACCGCCCATAAGTTCAGGCATAATCTGCGTAAAGGCTTCCAAACACTTTTGAGAGGATTTGCGGCTAGCCTGATCTTTGTGACTTTGAGTAAAATCTTCCAGAAGATTGTTGAAAGTAGCACCAAAGTCACTGGGTAATTCACCACGCATTCTCCGCTCAAACTCGCAGGCCAACGTGGGATACTTAGATTTATAGGTGGCAAATTTCGCCTGCCACGCATCATAAGCCTCTTCGCCTTTGGCTTTGGCATCCCACTCGGCATAGATCTCGGCTGGAATTTCAAATGGCTGATGCTGCCAGCCGTAAGATTTACGACAGGAAGCTATGCTCTCATCCCCTAAAGGGGCGCCGTGACACTTGGCTGAATCAACTTGGGGTGAACCAAGACCGATGTGCGTCTGACAGATAATCAAGCTAGGCTTAGTTTTTTCGGCCTTAGCTTCTTTAATGGCTGCATCAAGCTTGAACGGATCATGCCCGTCAATGGGGCCAATTACTTGCCACTGATAGGATTCATATCTACCCTTAACATCTTCCGTAAACCAAGCACTGATTTCGCCATCAATGGATATACCGTTAGCATCATAAAGCACAATCAATTTGCCAAGCTGCCAAACACCAGCTAACGAACAGGCCTCCGAGGCGACTCCTTCCATCAAACAGCCATCTCCACAGAAACAATAGGTATAGTGATCAATTATGTCACAATCGTCTTGATTGAAGGTCGCAGCCAATGAACGCTCAGCTAAAGCCATACCCACAGCAGAAGCCAAGCCCTGCCCCAATGGACCTGTAGTAAAATCAACCCCTGGAGTTACCCCATATTCGGGGTGGCCAGGGGTATTGGCGCCTAGTTGCCGAAAATTCTTGATATCCTCAATGGATACGGCATAACCAGAGAGATGCAGAAGGCCATAGAGCAACATAGAGGCGTGACCATTGGAAAGCACAAAACGATCACGATCAAACCAATCTGGATGAGTGGGAGAATGTTTGTATGCGTGCCGCCACAAAGCTTCAGCCATATCAGCCATTCCCATGGGGGCCCCGGGATGACCTGATTTAGCTTTTTCAATGGCATCAATGGCTAAAACGCGCAGTGCATCAGCTAATTGTTGGCGTGTTGGCATGGCGAATACTCCTTGGCTCCTCTGATTCGTTGTTTTGAGATCGAGCAAGCTTAAACTAAAAAATATAAGAGCTGCATCAATCCAAAGAGGCTGTTTTTCGTTTTAATGCTTGGTAGTAAAACGCATACATATATATCTGAACCTGTTAAGGGGATATAGTTTTAGTGGTTGATAAATATAATCGAGAGAAATAAACAATCGCGATAAATTTAGACTAGAATAATGTATTCGCAGTTTTAATTATACAATTTTTTATCTAGATTTTTTATCTAGTTTTTTTATTAGACAACCCTACTTTATTGTTTTTATGAACTCATCAAACGCATCTTGTATGAGATTAAATTTTTCAGCAATACTTTTTTATTTGTTACTAAATACATTGTTGCATTCATATTTATGAAATTTGATCCATATAACATTCAATGGCAGATATTGCAGCAATAATATCAGACATTTTATAGTTTATATTATCATGTTCACTTAAATTAGATGTTTTATTAAAGATAATAGTACATAATATTGATGCAATAAAAGAGATTAGAGTTTTCCCACGTAAACCATCAGCGAATAAACTTTCATCAATACAACTCGCATCCATCACCAAAGAACTCTCAAACGTACGGAAAACAGTATCTACAGAATTAAGTTTTGCATATCTAGAAATGGCATCTTTGGCAGTAATATTTTCTGAACTTATTAAAATATAAAACCCACATTCATTTATAGAACGATTAATTTTATCGTTATTTGCTGTAAAAGACTTGATAATATAGGTTGGAACTTTCTTAAAATCACAATTATCAGATTTAATTGCTATAACGCCTGATTCCTCTACTTCCAAATCATACCAATAAGAATTTTCTTCTATTTCTGCATATGTAAATTTCTCTTGTCTATTTACAGATGATGTTAAAAATTTTGATTTCAATTTTATCTTATTATTTAATTTAGAATATTTTCTTTCAGCCAAATTTCGATCATAAATTATCTGAAAGTATACCGTAACACCTTCGATAAAATCATAGATTGGTTGTGTTATCCCAAATTTATCAAATTCTTTAATATAATGATCAAAATTAAATCTGATTTTTGGCCCATATTCTTTTATCAATTGTTTAGATACTTCCATATCATTACTTATCATTATTAAAAATCCAAGATCTTCCTTGCGAAACTCAAGCAAACCTTTTTGCGCTATATATCCCCTATCACATACAAATATTATTTTTGATTTGTCATTACCGTTACAATTACAAGTGGCATTTACTTCTTTACAGTTTACTTCTTTACAGTTTATTTCTTTATGCGTTATTTCTTTATGTGTTATTTCTTTTTTATTTATTGCATTATCTTTTATCTCTTGCCCATTTATCTCTTGAGAATTTTCTTCACAAGCCTTTATTTTATGATTATATCTTTCTTGATCCCTTATTTCTTTAATAAAATTTACCATGGTTTGTGCATCTACTATATCAACAACTTCGCAAGGGAAATCGCGAAATATTAGTGGCAAACCATCATCTTGTCGTATTATATAATCTATATTCACTTGTCTTAAAGTTTTAGAATTATTCACGTAGGCATTTTTGGTAATATACATACCATTATCTTGAAAATTAGCACCTACTGATCCATAACAAAAAAATACAGCAGCGTCTTTTACGTATAATTTTGCACACTTAGAACAAAAGAGTTTGATATTAGAATATGTCAATTTTTCACTTAAAAAACGAGATATAAAACTATAGCTTCTGGTACAATTAGAATATAAATAAAATCGTCTGGCCCACACAGGAAAATGCTGTAAAGATAAACTTCCACCAAAAATAAGATGCATCGAAAGATCTAAAATTAAAGCTGCACCCTCTTCTCCAAAGACATCGTTAAGTATTTGCAACAATTGATACTCTTGATTTATGGCATCAACAAAAAATCTCGGACCAATTACCAAAGTCGCAGATTTATTTGGAGGCTCAGACAAGTTGTCTAAAAGAGATCTATGACAATTCTTCTTGGCACACATTTGATTTTTCTTGACATAGATTTAATTTTTCTTGGGCAAATAAATTTATGGGAGACAAGTAGATATAGATGATAAAAATAAATATTAAAATTATCCGTTAGAAATATTTGACAATTTGGCTCTGGTCTTCTTATATATATCTATATGCTTATATCAATCCATCTCATTGTATCAATCTACCTATGCCCATCTTCTTATATTAACCTTCTCACATCAATATTATCATATATATCTTCTTGTAACTATATCCATATATTCATACCAGTTATGATCATCTATTTCTTCTTACATATTCTCTGACGAAGATTGTACTTAATCTGAGCATAAAATTATCTAAAATAAGCTAAACTAGCCAAGCCAATCTTGAATTTTAATTCTAGGAGGCGTTGGACAGGCAGCATCGAATAATTTTTTGGCTTCAACATAATCTTTATGACCAAAAAAGGCCGAGCCTGAAACCAATACATCAGCCCCGGCCCTTACCAAATCGCCTGCATTACTCAAATCAACACCACCGTCAACGCCAATTAAAACTTGACCAGGATTATATTCATCCAACAATTGGCGGCAACATTTGACTTTTGCATAAGTGGTTGGAATAAACTTCTGACCTGAAAAGCCAGGGTTTACACCCATAATCAAGACAAAATCGAGCGCATGAGCCACCCACTCCAAACAATTCAAATCTGTGCCAGGATTAAAGGCTAACCCTGACTTTAATCCTAAATCGCGTATTTTGGTCAGCGTACGCTCAAGATGCCGGTCAGCTTCGGCATGCACGATCAATAAATCAGCCCCAGCAGCTTTAAATTCCAAAAGATAACGTGCTGGGTCTTCGATCATCAAATGCACGTCAAAAAAAAGACGTGACTTGGGCCTCAAAGCAGCCATAACCGGAGGTCCAAATGTTATGTTGGGCACAAAGGCTCCATCCATGATATCTAGATGGAGCCAGGTGATCCCAGCTTCTTCTAATTTATTAAGCTCAAACGTCAAGTTCGAAAAATCGCTACTCAAAAGCGAGGGTGACAAAATCACAGTTGACTCCCGAAATCATCGTTGATGCTTGGATTTAGATCATAATAATCTTCGGTGTATTCGCCGTCTTCATCGTCTTTTTGCATGAGTATCATGCGAATCTCAAGCAAATCTTCCTTTAAGGCCGTCAAAATCGTGGGGTCAATACGATCATCCAGCGCAGTTTTACCAACAACAGCACCGTCACCTTGCAAAATGCGTCTGGCCCCTTCAATGGTCATGCCCTGCTCATGAAGGAGCTGTTTGATACGACGCAAAATGCTCAAATGCTCTTCGGAGTATAAACGCTGGCCCTTATCGGTGCGCAAAGGAGCCAGCTGGGGAAATTCAGTCTCCCAAAAACGTAGCACATAGGTTTTAAGGTCAAGCAGTTCGGCTGCTTCGCCAATGCGGTACAATTTTTCGCCCATAGCATTTGCTCAGAGAAAAAGTGAACAATCGGAAAAAAGCCCCGTAGGCCACTAAAAAACAAGAACTATTTATTAAATGCGCACAGGCAAGGCTTTAAGCAAAGCTTGCACCACCTTGTCTCTTTCGCGCTCAACCTCAGTATCTTTGAGGGTGCGTTTAGGATCTCTAAATGTCAACCTAAATGACAGATGTTTATCTTGGGAACCTTCTGGCTGATACAAGGAAACAAAGGTCACATCTTCCAAAAGGGGATTTTTAAGTTTAGCAATTTCAGCCAAAATCTGACCAACCTTCAAGTCCTCGGAGCCAATAAAAGTGATGTCACGTCTGACACAGGGGAAGATGGCTAATGGCTTAAACTGAAGCTTAGCCAAGGAAATCAGGTTATCTAAAGCGGCCAAATCCAATTCAGCCAGCCAAACAGGTTTTTGGGCCAGATAGACATCGGCAATTTTGGGCTCAAGGCGACCTAAAGTGCCTAAGCAGGTATCGCCAACCAAGATATCTATGACCGGCAACAAATACGGATGGGTCTCACGTTGAACAAAACTTGGGCTGCCTATATGTAGATAAGCGCACAAACGTTCAATTATGCCACGCAAATCTATGTAATCAAAATCCTCAGGCTCATAGGGCCAGGCAGGCTCATGTCTTAAGCCTGACAACAAGATCCCCAGGCGCGGACATTCCAATGTCTTAGTTTCAGCATCCAGATCTTCTTCAAAGACATGACAAAGCTCAAACAGACGAATGGAAAAAGCACCTTGAGCCAAGTTATTGCGCAAGCTAGCCAAAAGTCCCGGCGTAACGGTTGTGCGCAAAACATCTTGATCCGATGAGAGAGGATTTTTTATGGGGATGCGTTTTTCTGGCGGTAAATTTAAAAGATCCAGGTCTTTTTGGCCCACAAAACTATAGTTGATCGCTTCATTTAAGCCAAGACCTTGGGCCCAGTGGCGCAATTGCTTCCAGAACGCAAATTCCGGTTGTTTTTCGACTACTCGCTCCCAACTAAAATGCATGGGCGGCAAAGCCGGAGGGATATTGTCCAAACCATAAACGCGGCCCACCTCTTCGATCAAGTCGGCCTCACGAGTCAAATCAGGACGCCACGATGGTTGGGTGATCTGCCAAGGATTGGTTGTGGCCGACATCTCACAGCCAAGACCTGTAAAAACATCTTTGGCAAAATCTTCGGTCAAAGATATGCCCAAAAGATCGTTGGCATGCTCCAAGCTAAAATCAATTTTTACTGGCACAAAAGGTTTGGGTTCGGCAATATTGAGCTTGGCATCAACCACACCTTGGCCAAGGCTAGCCATCATGGCACAGGCACGATCAAGGGCTTGGCAGGTCAATCTTTGATCAATACCACGCTCAAAACGATAGGATGATTCTGAACCTAGACCTAAGCGTCTTGAAGTTTTACGGATACTCGCCGGATTAAAGACAGCACTTTCCACAAAGACAATTTTGGTCTCAGGGGTAATTTCAGAATTTAAGCCACCCATCACACCGGCTAAAGCCACAGGCTTTTCGCAATCACAGATACAGAGATCTGTCGATTTTAAGATCCGTTCTTGATCATCAAGGGTTACAAACTTCTCACCTTCATTGGCCAGACGGACGATGATCTTTTGGTCGGTCAATTTCCCAAGGTCAAAGGCGTGCAAAGGTTGGCCCAATTCCAAAAGGATGTAGTTGGTGACATCCACAATATTGGAAATGGCGCGGATACCTGCTGCCTGCAGACGCTGACGAATCTTTAAAGGCGATGCTTGGATTTTGATATTATGGACCACTCGACCGGCATAAAGCCAGCATAAATTAGGATCGCGAATCTCTATGGAAACATCTGTAGAAACATTGCCAAAAGTTAGCGGAACTTCAGGAATAGTTAACGGCAAATGGAAAGCCATGGCCGTCTCGCGGGCCAAGCCCAAGACCGAGAGACAATCAGCGCGATTGGGCGTTATGGAAAGATCCAAGACCTCTTGATCAAAATTAAGGGCATCAGGCAAAGGTTGGCCCACTGTAGTTCCAGAATCCAAGACCATGATCCCTGTATGATCTTCACTTAACCCAAGCTCACGCTCAGAGCAGATCATGCCATGAGAGGTCTCGCCACGCAGTTTGCTCTTTTTGATCACCATGCCATTGGGCATGGTTGTGCCGATTGTGGCCACAGCCACCTTCTGACCTTGAGCCACATTGGGGGCACCGCAGACAATATCTAGCAATGCTTCTTGCCCCACATCCACCTGGCAGAGATGCAAATGATCAGAATCCGGGTGTTGCTTACAGCTAACCACGTAACCGGTGGTAATTTGGCTTAGTGCAGCATAGGGATTTTTGAGATCTTCAAGTTCAAGACCAAGCATGGTCAAACGATCACCTAACGCCTGGGCTGTGCCTTCATATGGAGTAAATTCCCTAAGCCATGAAAGAGAAAGAAGCATAATTTTTCCCACAAATCTTTGTTGAGCATCAAAAGATAGAAAGTTAAGAAGCGCACTGAAAGCTACAACCAACTTTTAACGAAAACCCCAGGCAGGCTTAGACGGGCCCTTGGCTGGGTCTGGCAAGGGACGATTATCAGGATCTGGCTTGCCGTAGCGGCCATAAGCCCCTTGTGGCAGACGTTTTTTAGGGGCAGTTTCCGGAATCTCCCCAGAAATCGTGTTACCGTAGGCATCAGTATAGCCCATGCCACCCTCTTGGGTGCGACCAAAATTCGACGGCGTTGGTACGCCAATGGGCGCTCTAGGCCCACCAGGCGCCTCCGTGCCAGAATCTCGCGGCGTATAGATAGGTCCGGCAAGCGTTGGCTGACTTAAAAAGAGGCTTAAGCCACAGATTAAGATTAGGCGGGCAAGCAAGGTTGGCTCCTAAAACTGCTGCAAAAAACGCAAATCATTTTCGAAGAACATTCTCAAATCGCCGATGCCATACTTGAGCATGGCAATGCGCTCAACCCCAAGCCCAAAGGCAAACCCTGAAACATCCTTGGGATAATTGACAGCCTCAAAGACAGCCGGGTCAACCATACCGCAACCTAAAACCTCAACCCAACCTGTGCCCTTACAGACTCGGCAGGGTTCATTATCAATGTGCCCGACTCCTCCGCACAAAAAGCAGGAAATATCCACTTCAGCCGAAGGTTCTGTGAAGGGGAAAAAGCTCTGTCTAAAACGCACTTCCGTGGATGGACCAAAGACATCCCGCACAAAGACCGTTAAGATGCCCCGAAGATGAGCCATGGAGATATTTTTATCAACCAAAAGCCCCTCTACCTGGTGGAACATATGTGTATGAGTTAGGTCTGAATCGCGACGATAAACCTTGCCAGGCACAACCACAGCTAAAGGTGGCTTTCTAGCAAGCATGGTCCTCACCTGCACCGGGGATGTGTGGGTCCGCAGCAAGATATTGTCGGTGATATAAAGAGTATCTTGCATATCCCTGGCTGGGTGTTCGGGGGGCATATTGAGAGCTTCAAAATTATAATGATCGATCTCTACTTCCGGCCCTTGAGCAATATCAAAGCCAAGCTTCTCAAAGATGGCACAAATCTCCTCCATGATCAAAGTATCCGGATGGAGGGAGCCCTGCCAATATTTTCGGCCAGGCGTTGAAGAGTCAAAGCGGGCTAGACTGGCTCTTTCACGAGCTGCAAGCAGACTATCTTTCACCTTGTCAAAACGGGCATTACAGCTCTCTTTGAGTTCATTGGCTCTTTGGCCAAATTTGGGCCGCTCGGCTGGATCAAGGCTTGGCAGCTGGCTCATAAGCTTAGCTAACCGCCCCTTGCGCCCCAAAAATTCAATTCTGAGCTCTTCAAGCTTCTCTAATGAAGAAGCCTGGGCCAAACCTGCTTCAAGTTCTGGCTCCAGGCTTTCCAGTGCGCTGATAAGATCCATGAAGATCCTCGTGCCGCTTCTACGGCTTCTGGCTTGCCTGCGGGCAGACTAGTCTGCCCGCCTGCACAATTATTGCTTATTGCAATGCAGCTTTGGCCATCTCAACCAATTTGGCAAAATCTTCCTTATTGTGAACTGCCAGATCGGCCAAAACTTTTCTGTCAAGGGCCACATTGGCTAATTTTAAGCCATGCACAAAGCGGCTATACGACAGGCCATACAAACGTGCGCCGGCATTGATACGCAAGATCCATAAAGCTCTAAAATCGCGTTTTCTGGCTTTACGACCCGCAAAAGAATTTTGTAGCGAACGTTCGACTGCTTCGCGTGCAGTACGGTACAAACGACTCCGACCGCCGCGAAAGCCCTTGGCGGCGTTTAAATATTTTTTGTGACGACGATGGCTAGCAAGTCCTCGCTTGACACGCATTGGTGAACCTCCTTTTACCGTCTAGGCGGAGGTTGAGCCCGACGATAACCACACGACAGTAAATTTCCTTAAAAAACAGTCTATCCGTTGGGAAGCTGTCTGCGCACAGCCTTTAAGTTGGCACTATCGACTAAGGTAGGCTTGCCTAAACGCATTTTGCGTCCAGCAGACTTCTTGGTCAAAATATGGCGCATATTCTGGCGTCTACGGCGAAATTTGCCACTACCAGTGACTTCAAATCTCTTGGCAGCCGCCCGACGTGTTTTGATTTTGGGCATAAAATAAAACTCCTTAAGACAGAACAAAAAATAACTCTTAGCTACTTTTTGGGCACAAGCAACATTTGGAGGGTTCTTCCTTCAGCTCTGGCTTCTTGCTCCACCTTGGCCACATCAGCCAAATCTTCCACGATGCGCGTCAAGATATCTTGACCCCGGTCCTTATGCACAATCTCACGACCACGGAAGAAAACAGTAATCTTGCAGCGATCGCCATCTTCTAAAAAGCGGCGAATGTGCCTAACCTTAGTCTCATAGTCATGATCATCGGTCTTAGGACGAACTTTTATCTCTTTGATTTGAACCGTTGACTGGCGTTTCTTGGCTTCCTGCTTTTTCTTCTGCTGCTCATAGCGGAATTTGCCAAAGTCCATGATGCGACAGACCGGCGGATCGGATGTCGCTGCCACCTCAACTAAATCCAGACCGGCTTCTTTGGCCCGCTCAATGGCCTCATTGCGAGACAATATGCCTAGCTGTTCTCCATCAGCCCCAATCACCCGAACTTCATGGGCGCGTATCATTTCATTCCGACGCGTTCCATCCTGAGGGATTTCCCGCCTAGGTCTTAAATTAGGCGAAGCTATAGGTCATTCCTCCTTGTTTAAAGGGCTCTTCCGCATCCTGTCTAATTAAAGCAGCAATTTCGGGCACGGTTTTTAAGCCCAAATTTTCTCCGTTCCTTAGGCGGACATTGCACATCTTTGCTTGCCGCTCTTTCTCGCCAATAACGAGCATATAAGGAATCTTGGCTAGCTGAGCCTCGCGGATCTTGAAGCTTAATTTTTCATTGCGCAAATCAGCTTCAACCCTGATACCCAGTGCTTGCAATCCAGCCTGAATTTCTTTAGCCGCCTGCGCATCGGCATCCGTCACAGTCACGATCCTGGCTTGTTCAGGCGCAAGCCAAACTGGAAGTGCTCCGGCAAACTGCTCAATGAGCACACCTATAAAACGCTCAAGACTACCCATGATAGCCCTATGCACCATCACAGGTCTATGGCGTTCACCATCCTGGCCAACATAGACTAAATCAAAGCGTTCCGGCAAGGTAAAATCAACCTGAATGGTTGAGCACTGCCACTCACGACCAATGCAATCAAGCAAAACCACATCGATCTTGGGACCATAGAAAGCGCCATCTCCCTCATTGATGGTGTACTCTAATCCAGCCGTTTGAACTGCCTGAATCAAAGCATTGGTGGCTAACTCCCAAGCTTCATCGGTGCCGATGCTATCTTCTGGTCTGGTTGAAATTAAAATCTTATAGCTAAAGCCAAATAGATTCATGAGATCCTGAATCAAACGGATGACACCAATAATTTCACCTTCAAGCTGTTCAGGCGTACATAAGATATGGGCATCATCTTGGGTAAACTGCCTAACCCGCAATAGTCCATGCAAAACTCCGCTTTTTTCATGGCGATGCACAAGCCCCAATTCAAAAAAGCGTTTGGGCAGTTCGCGATAGCTGCGCAGTTCATTGTTGTAAATCAACATATGCCCCACACAGTTCATAGGTTTGATGCCATACTGATCTTCATCAATCTCTGTAAAATACATATTGGCGCGGTAATGATCATAGTGGCCAGATTTCTGCCACGTTTCCACGCGCAAAAGCTGCGGCCCTTGAACCAAATCGTAACCACGTTTCAAGTGCTCACGCCGCCAAAAGTCTTCTAAAATGGTCCGAACAAGCATACCTTTGGGCAACCAAAAGACCATGCCTGGAGCACCTTTTTCTTCAAAGGTGAAGAATTTAAGCTCGCG
>JAFSZE010000009.1 GCA_017455745.1 Desulfovibrionaceae bacterium
CAGCACGTTTCAACTCATCAATAAGCTCTTGAAGAGTCTTACAGCGCTCAAGACGAAAAACCAACGCACTTAAATTATCAGTGTCTGACACAGATTCTTGAGCTAGTGCGACAACATCAATGACAATATAGCTTAGGTCAAGTTGATAGGGTTTAAGACTTAGTGGCGGGGTCTCAAAAAGATCAGAAAGAGCACGAGGCGCAGTCCATTCACTTTTTCCCGTATAGATGACTATTGGGAGTATATTAGGAACCTTTTCGTGATGTTTTACTTTCCCCGTACGAAACAATTCCATGACAAACAATGCAATGTACTCGACAATGCGCAGCCCCATTTCATATACATTCTTGGTCTGAAACTCCAAGATCAAAAAAATATAAAATTCTCCACCATTTTTAGTCTTGAAACGCCAAATTTTATCTTCACGCCGCTCAGATAAATTTTTATTAATAAATGTATCTGGGAGACGTTCAAAAGATTGTGGATCAAAATCACCAACTACATTAGGATCCACAAACTTTTTAAGCAAATCAATCACAACATCTACCGATGAGTATATTTGCTTATATGATGCATCCTGCCATTTTGGTCCCTTCCGTGCAGAATCTTTTTCTTCTGCATTCTGTTTATTTTCATCTGGCATTAACTCCTCCAATTATCTACATCGTTATACATAAAAGATGATCACGAGACAATTTATTTAGATAACAGATTCTGTACAAACTTATGCATATTTTTTCAATAAAATTACAATAAACAATATTGCACATACATGCTTAATTTGAAAAAAAATATTAACATTCCTCACTTTCACTAGCAAGAAAAATATAAGATGCGGCAAGCGAAAAAAAATTCAGAAAAAAAATAAATCTTCCATAAAATATTATTTACAGTTTAACCACTAAGTTCTAAGGTTCAAAATATCGACATGTAGATGATATTTTTGTAGAATTCTCTTCCGCTTGTCTCAATAAATTTAAAAAAAATAAAAGACTTATTTTGTTACAAATTAGCTTAAATCCATAGTATTGTATACGCAAAAGACCACAATAATCATATCTTTTAATTCTACTAATAAATATTAAAAAAATGACTTGTATAATATGAGAGTGAGAAATAGTTAAATCGTGATAGTTAAAAAGATCTAAGCATCTGTAATGTTTAGAAAATCTTTTAAGGATATAATGTTAAAATATAAGCCTACACATAAACTCTAAGACTAAACTTAAAATACTAGTCTGTCTCTTCTAAGGCTTTGGCAAAACGTTCCCGCATATTCAGAAGTTTGGCCTGATTATCCAAGAGTTCGGTTGCTAATTTACGATCACGCTCAACGACCTCACTGGAAGCCTTCTGCAAAAAATTAGGATCATTCAGATGCTTATTCACATTAATCAAATTCTTTTCCAGCTTAGCCAATTGTTTATCAAGTCGAGCTAATTCTTGAGCTAAATCCACTGTGCCTTTAAGCGGCACAACTATCTGGCAGCCCTGCACCACAGCAGAAGCAGAGGCTTTAGGCACGGCATGATCAAAAACGACCTGCAAATCCTCAAGTCTAGCCAAGGTCAAAATCAAATTCTCATTGGCCTTAATTAAACTTGTTTGCTCATCGCCCACAGGCTGCAAAAGCAAATGCACCTTTTTACCAGGACTTATGCCAAGCTCAGCCTTGATCGTCCTAACAGCCACGATCACACCTTGCAAAAATTCCATTTTGGCTGCTTGGGCCGGTTTTAAACAATCAGGACGCTCGTTAGGATAAGCGGCTTTGGCCAATTCTGGCACATCTTCTCCAGCCACAACCGGCATGGCCTGCCAAATTTCAGCCGTCACAAAAGGTGTTATGGGGTGCAAAAGGATCAAAAACTCCCGCATAACAGTGTACAAAACATATTTAGCTGCATTCTTGCGCACGGCATCTTGGCTTTGCATATCCGGCTTGACTAATTCCAGATACCAGTCGCAAAATTCAGCCCATAAAAATTTATAACAAGTCTGGGCTGCATCATTAAAGCGATAATCAGCTAAGGCTTTGCGGACATTTTGCTTGGCTTCTTCTAGGCGATGCAAAATCCACTCATGATGGACGCCAGAAATAATTCCTAAATCACAAGGAGTAGGAGCCTCTCCGCCTAAATTAAGCATGGTAAATCTAGCTGCATTCCACAATTTGTTGATGAAATGCCTATATCCTTCGATGCGATCTTCAGATAAACGAATATCCCGACCCATAGCGGCAAAAGCCGTTAGCGTGAAACGCAAAGCATCGCAACCGTATTTTTCAATCATCACCACCGGATCAATAACATTGCCGGTTGATTTACTCATCTTACGACCTTCGGCATCACGTACAAGAGCATGGAGATAAACATGCTTAAAAGGCACCTCATGCATGAAATGCAAACCTAGCATCATCATGCGGGCCACCCAGAAAAAGATAATATCAAAACCTGTAATCAAGACTGATGTGGGATACCAACGGCGTAATTCCAATGTTTCATCCGGCCAGCCCATGGTGGAAAAAGGCCAAAGACTAGATGAAAACCAGGTATCAAGCACATCTTCTTCCTGAAGTAGTTTTGAACTTCCACACTTTGTGCAGACCGTAGGATCTTCTTCGGCCACCAAAATTTGACCACACTCTTGGCAAGTCCAAGCAGGAATGCGGTGCCCCCACCAAATCTGACGGCTTATGCACCAATCCCTAATGGTATCTAACCAATGATAGTAGGTTTTTTGCCAGGTTTCGGGCAGAATTTGGGTTAGATTTGGCACTGCGTCTCTAGCTTCTTTGGCCAGCTTAGTTGTGGCCACAAACCACTGCGTAGAAACATGCGGTTCCACAACCGTATGGCATCGATAGCAATGACCAACTGCATGATCCAAGTCGCTAACACCAACTAAATCGCCTCTTTCCTCAAGATCATGGACAATCTGCTTGCGACACTCTTCCTTAGTTAGACCAACATAAGGGCCGCTCTCGCTTTTCATGATCCCATTTTCATCAATAACTTGGATAAATTCCAAGTTATGGCGTTTGCCAAGCATCCAGTCATTGTGGTCATGACAAGGCGTTACTTTCAGTGCGCCTGTACCAAACTCACGATCCACGTAGCTATCGGCAATGATGGGGATTTTGCGCCCCAAAACTGGCAGTACAGCATATTTGCCGATCAAATGTGTATAACGACTATCTTCTGGATGGACACAGATGGCAGTGTCTCCTGGGATCGTTTCTGGACGGGTGGTGGCAATAATAATATCAGTATCGCTATCAAGCACATGATACCGCACCTGCCACAAATGCCCATGAACATTTTCGTGCTCCACCTCATCATCAGCTAGGGCTGTGTGACAACGCGAGCACCAGTTGATGATATAATCGCCTTTATAGATCAAGCCTTCTTCATAGAGCTTGACAAAGACCCGGCGCACAGCCCTAGATAAGCCCTCGTCCATGGTAAAACGAAGTCTGGTCCAATCTACCGAGCAGCCTAGGGACGCGATCTGATCCAAAATCCTGTGCCCGTACTCCTCGCGCCACCCCCAAACACGTTCAACGAAAGCCTCGCGACCCAAATCATGGCGAGTCAAATTCTCCCTGGCCAAGGCCCGTTCAACCACATTTTGGGTGGCAATGCCCGCATGATCTGTGCCTGGCACCCAAAGCACATTTTTGCCAAGCTGTCTGGCATGCCTGATTAAAACGTCAATCAGTGTTAAATTTAGGGCATGGCCGATATGCAAAGCACCGGTAACATTTGGTGGCGGAATAACAATGGAGTAAGGTTCGCCTGGCGCTTGGGGATCAGGGGTAAACACATGTTCATCTTCCCAATGTTTACGCCAATGTGCTTCCACATTTTTCGGTTCATAAGCACTTGCAAGGATCTCTGACATCTGAAAACTCCATCAAAAAGCGGCAGGCCATACTAAAATATGCGTAGAACTCTACCAATCTATATTCTTTGGGACTCATCCCACATCTGGGGGCTAATGGCCTATCGGGCCATCGAAGCCAACGGACTTAATTGTCGCTTAACCAAAGCACAAGAAATCGCAACCTTATTGGCCGACGATAACATAAACCAATCCCACAAACTCCTAATTGTACCTGGTGGCAATGCCAGACTTAAAGCCCGCGCTTTAGGGAGCAAGGGCCTTAAAGCTATCCGCCAATTTGTGGCTCGAGGCGGAATATACCTTGGGTTTTGCGGCGGAGCTGGGTTAGCTTTAAAACATCAACATGATTTGGAAGGTTTAAACCTCTGCCCCTGGGAACGCAAACCGTATCTTGATCGCTTACAACACTTAGCCTCCGGCCATGTTTTGGCCCAAATTGCCCAAAATCCCCTCTGCCCCACGCATTTCCACAACCACAACATTGCGCTGCCTGTCTGGTGGCCAGGCCGTTTTTTACCTGATAAAAATCCGCAGGTGGAAATTTTGGCTAAGGCCGAAAGTCCAGATGAAGATTTTTGGCTAGGCGATCTGGCCCTAGAAAGTATTCCCAAGGATTTTTTCCAAATCTGGCAAGAAGAGTATGGTGTCAATCTTTCGGCTGACTTTTTACAAAATACTCCCCTAATTATTAGCGGAACATACGGCTTAGGTCGCTATATTTTAAGCTACTCGCATCTGGAAACTCCGGCAAGCATGGATGCCAACTTATTTTTAGCCAACTTACTCAAAGAGTTGAGTGCCATCCAAATTAAACTTCCCATTTCAACCTGGGATTTGGCCCAATCCCCAAGACAGCTAGCGCAATTTAAGCTTATGCAGCCGCTCATAAGTACACTTGAAATTGTGCATGATCTTTTCAGGCTTGGCGTAGAGCAGCATCTCTTTTTTCGCCGTACGCCCTGGTTGTTTGGCTGGCGCAGCGGAGTAGCTGGTGCTCAACTAAACTCCTTGCATACAGCTATTTTCACACTCTTAGATAATCCAATCTCAGCTCCAGCCGAAAATTATTGGTCTTTGGTTCGCTCTGAATATATAGCTAATTTGGATCTTTTTTGGCAAAGCGCCAAAGAAAACTTGCTTACAACTAGGGTGGCCCAAGCCTTAGGTCAAGGCTTGGCACCCATAATCAATCAGCAAGATTTGAAGGATAGGAGTCGAGCCATATTTGGCTCACCCCTTAATGGTGGGGGAATTTTAGCGAAATTATTAGGGATCATCGAAGAGATGATTTTTTTGGCACAGGAAGGAAGTTGACATACTCCCACAACTAAGTTGTGGGATGCTTAAATTGGGAGGTTGAGCTTAAAAGGTAGGATCACGCAGGAACATCTGCGCAAAAAAGAAAAATTTGGGACAGTATTAGTCAACCGGATGGCCCATGCTCCGGTATTCATTCAACTTATTGCGTAGCGTACGCACGGATATGCCAAGCATTTCAGCAGCTTGGGTCCGATTGCCACTGGTAGCTTCAAGGCCTTTGATGATCATGATCCTCTCCATCTCATGCAAGGGAATCACGGGGCCTGAAAACTGCAGCGTGCCTTGAGCAGAACTAGTCACAGTGGGCGTAGGCTGGGCCTTCGTATCTTCAAGAAGGGAGGCTTGGACTGGTTGCTTTTGATTGGTGCAAATTTGAGTTGGCGAAATTTCAACTTGATCCTGCACAGAATCTTCGGCCAGGGCAACGATCTCTTCTTCTGCATCCTCTTCAAACAAGGGCCATTCGGCATTTTCCAAAAGAAAATGACATGGTTCTATGGGATGCCCATTGGCCAAAAGTACCGCTCGCTCCATCAAATTTTGCAACTCGCGCACATTGCCCGGGAAATTATATTCCCTAAGCCATTTAATAGCACTAGCTGACAAATCCATGGGTGGAAGCTGATACTCACGCACATACATATTGATAAAAAAACGGGCCAAATCTAAAACATCATCGCCACGTTCGTGCAAGGCTGGCAAGCGTAGGGGAATGACATTTAGACGAAAATACAAGTCTTGGCGAAACTTGCCCTGTGTCACCCAATCTTCAAGATTGCGGTTGGTTGTGGCTAAAACCCGCACATCCACAGAGATTGTTTCAGTGCCACCAACTCGATCCACTTCCCCCTCTTGCAGGACACGCAAAAGCTTAGCCTGCAGTGGCAGATCCATCTCAGAAATTTCATCCAGAAGAAGGGTTCCACCGCTAGCCATCTCAAACTTGCCAAGCTTTCTGGCAATGGCACCAGTAAAGGCACCCTTTTCATGACCAAAGAGCTCACTTTCAAGCAAATGCTCGGGCAAGGCCGCGCAGTTTACAGCAATAAAGGGACCATTAGAGCGCTTGCTTTTGGCGTGGAGATAACGGGCAAACATTTCTTTACCGGTACCAGATTCGCCCATAATCAAAACTGTGGCCTTGGATGGCGCCACTTGCTTGGCCAAAGCTAAGACGCGACTAATGGAGGGGTGTCGCCCAACTATTTTGGGCCCCACTCCTTCAGCAATTGCGGGCTTATGGCCGCCAAGAGTTGAAACTGCTGGAACAGGCACAGGTTTTTTCGGATCTCTGGCAACTGTTAAAATACGTTGAACATCTAAAGGCTCCAACCAATAGTCACGAGCCCCCATGTTCATGAGTCGTTCTGCTTCAGCCGCAGTCCCCTTGTCGGTTGTGACGATAATCGGTGGAAAATCGGCTTCTTGCGCAGCAGTAGAGAGCAGCTCCTCTAAACGGAAACCAGGCAAGTTGGGACGTGCAAAGATCACGCTAGGCGCTGATTTGCGAATAAAGACGGTTGCTGCCTTCAAGTTTTCAGCTATTCCAAGCTCAAAGCCCGCATCACGCAAAGGCGTAAAGATAGCAGTCACGGCCTGAGCTGGCATAATAAAGAGTAATCGGCGATTGGCCATGAGGGCAACCTACACCTTCAACTAAAAGCTTGCAAGCAGGGCAAAAAAAATTCCCCCTGCTACTGGTTGCAAAACAAGAATATTATTGGCCATAACCTATTGATCTAAGAATTTCAAAAGTAGAAGAGTAGAAAAAATTAAAAAAATAGACCTGGAGTGCTTACAAAAACGAAAGTTTCCGAGAAAAAAATTATACGTACAAAGATCGTTTTAAATTATAAATGCACATAAAAGTAGCAATTGAAAAACTAAAAGCATAAAATTATCTTTTAGTTTTATCATATATAGCTGCAAGGACAATCTATAATTTAAATATTAGCTATACAGAACCAAATTTTGCTGAGCATAAAAGTATGCAAACAATACTTCAAAAGACAAAAACAGGATATCTTGATCTTTTGCAAAAAGTATGAAATGCTAAATGGTACTTTTAGGAGGTTATATGGGCATTGCAGATACTGCTTTTTACAAAACTTGCTGTTTTATTAGCTTTATATTTGATCGTATCGCGCACTTTTGGGAAAAATCAACCACACAACACTCCATTGCGCTTTACCTTTTCTTAGTTTACCTAGTTTCACTGCTTGGCATCGTCCTAAACAACCTTAATTGCTACCCACCCTGGTTACCAACGCCTCCGACTAGCCATTTCGCTGCCATCCACTTAGCCTTCTCGCTCATCTTGATTATGGAGTTGATGAGCTTAATTTTCGTTATCCCAGCGTCCCTATCCACATCCATCGGCAAGCAGTTTGAAATTTTAACCCTTATCCTTTTGCGCAATGCCTTTAAAGAGTTGACGACCCTGCAAGAGCCTGTGCATATCTCTTTGGAAAATATCGACTCTCTCATAACAATCGTCGTCTCTGCTGGCGGAGCCTTGGCTGTTTTTGTCTGCTTGGGCTTTTTCAGAAAAATTGTCCAGCACCCACATTTTATAAAAGATATCAATGTTCGCAAGCGCTATATCATGGCCAAAAAAATGATTGCGACAGTACTATTTTTGATTTTTATCTATGTGGGTATTCAAGATTTGGTCAATGAGATCCAATTAGATAAAGGCTCTAATTTCTTTGAAACTATTTATACGATCCTAATTTTTGCCGATATTGGTGTTGTACTCATAGCTCAACGCTATATGACAGGCTATTTTGCTATTTTCCGCAATTCTGGTTTTGTTATCGGCACTCTGCTAATGCGCTTATCCCTTTCGGCTCCCCCTCTTTGGAGCCCATGTATTAGCCTCGTATCAGCATTGTTTGTCTTAGGTTTAACCTGGGGCACCAATAAATATATTCCCCATGAAATAAAGACTCAAGAAAGTAGTGCTGATCAGACAGAAAACATTCCTGAAACAAACAAAAATTTAGAACAAGACCAAGAAGATCAGTCAAAAAAATAGTGGGAGATAAAATTTACCAAAGTATAAGATCTGCAAAATTCTTAAGATTAAACTTATCTATAAATAGCAAAGGTCAATTAACTAAGTAAAAGATCTTAAAATCTTGCTTGATTGCTAAAGAATATCTACAAAAAAATAGCGTCTTACAATCAATATAAAAAACTAATACATCTTGGAAGATAATCCTCTCACGCACCATAGGCATTAGATGAAACTTAGCAATCACTAATAAAGATCATGTGCAAAGAAGAAGTTATCCTATCAAGGATCGGACCACTGCGTATAAAATCAAATCAAAAACAGATCTTGAAGCTAACCTTGACCGATAAAGCGCTAAACGAAGTCGCTACACTTACGCCTCTAGCCTTAGAAGTTAGCAGACAACTTGATGCCTATTTTGCGGGCGAAATTCGCGCATTTAGCCTTCCGTTTAGGCTTGAAGGTACGCCTTTTCAGCTTAAAGTTTGGGCTGCATTGCAAACTATCCCCTATGGACAGACAGTTACCTATGGGGAAATCGCTAAACTTATTGATCTACCCAAAAGCTATAGAGCCGTTGGGATGGCCTGCAAAAAAAATCCTATCCTCATTATCATACCATGCCACCGCGTGCTTGGCAAAAACAACCAATTGGTCGGCTATGCTGCTGGGCTTAAGGTCAAAGAAATCTTGCTTGATCTGGAAAAAACATACAGTTAATCCTACTTGGCACAGGCTTTTTAGCCAATGAATGGCAGGCTGCTTAAAAAACACATTTTGAGGTAATAGATGGCCAATGAGCAATTCTTTATTGTTGGCACTGGCTTTTTTGGTGCGGTAATGGCTGAACGCATCACAAGCCAATTAGGTGCCAGCGTAACAATTTTTGAAAAAAGACCCCACTTTGGAGGAAACTCTTACTCCTACCTAGATAGAGACACAGGCATCGAATGCCACAAGTACGGCTCCCATATCTTTCATACATCGATACCTAAGGTTTGGAAGTATATCAATCAATTTACCGACTTTACCAGTTACCGTCATCATGTGCTCACAAAGCACGCCGGGCAAGTTTTTGCCATGCCCATCAACCTCTTCACCATCAATCAACTCTATCAGAAAAATTTTACTCCCAGCGAGGCTCAAG
The DNA here is from genome assembly GCA_017455745.1 of Desulfovibrionaceae bacterium. Lineage (GTDB taxonomy): Bacteria > Desulfobacterota > Desulfovibrionia > Desulfovibrionales > Desulfovibrionaceae > Desulfovibrio. The sequence continues at coordinate 9,390 of JAFSZE010000009.1, forward strand.
AATTTTTAGCGGCAGAAATAGCTAGGGATAAGCTAAGTGCGCCCAAAAATCTGGAAGAAAAAGCCATTTCCCTCATTGGTCGCCCACTCTATGAAGCTTTCATCAAAAATTACACCAAAAAGCAATGGGGCTGCGATCCCAAAGAATTGCCAGCAGAGATTATCACAAGACTGCCTGTCAGAACATCTTACAATACCAATTATTTTGCCGATACCTGGCAAGGCGTCCCGAAAGATGGCTACTTTGCTCTCTTTCAAAAGCTCTTAGACAATCCCAAGATCACCATCAAGTACAATTGTACCTATGAGAGCGTCAAAAATGAACTGCCCAAATCGGCTAAAATCATCTACACCGGTATGCCGGATGCGCTCTTTGATTACAAATTTGGACCACTCAATTGGCGTTCGCTTAAATTTGAGTGGGAAACTCTTGATATGCAAGATTATCAAGGCACAGCGAGCATGAATTATGCCGACCTCGATGTGGCCTATACGCGTATCCACGAATTTAAGCACTACAATCCTGAACGATTAGCTGCTTTCAACTGCCCAAAAACCATCATCTGCCGTGAATACCCAGAAACCTATCAATTGGGCACAGAACCCTACTATCCCATCAACAACGAAGAAAACAATAAGCTCTACTCTTTATATGCCGAGGAAGCCCAAAAAGATCCTAGGTTGATTCTTGGTGGACGGCTTGGACAGTATAAATATTTCGACATGGATAAAACGATCAATAATGCCTTAGAAACTTTTGACAAGATGTTAAAAAACAATCTTTAGTCTGGGCTATTTTCTTGGGGTAAGGCCAAATCTTGCACTGAACTAGTCGGTAAATCGCTGTTCTCTTTTGTTTCCGCAGCGTCAATTTGATCGTGCGAGACTAAACTGGCTCTAGTGATAGATGATTGCCCTTGCCCTTCGAGGCCGCCTGTGGCTGGAAAGTCCAAATTATGGGTTAAAATCGAGGGGTTACTAGAATTTGTATGCCTAGTCATTAAAAGCGGAGGCTCAGGATCCGCAATACCGGCCATATATTCACTGAAGGTTACAAAACGTGTACAGCCCCCCTTCCTAAGCTCAGCTATGATACGCGGCAGATCATCCACCGTGCGTTTATGGATATCATGGAACAAAAAGACTCCATGCATCTGTCCCTCCTCAAAAGGGGTTCCATAGGGAGTGGTCAGCTGGCTATAATCGTCCGGCAAGCGCTTCCAATCTTTGCTATCAACTGACCAGAGGACAATATTCATCCCAAAGGCATCGGCAATCTTCCTAGTGCGTTCATCAAAAGAACCATACGGGGGGCGCACATAGGTTGGCACAATCCCAAGATTTGCCAAACTTTCATAGCCTCGTTCAATTTCCTGCCATTGGCCAGCAAAAGATAGTCTCTTTAAATTTTTGTGCGCATAAGTGTGCGAAGCAATTTCATGCCCTTCGGTCCAAACTCGAAGTGTTATATCCTTATAGTTATCAACCATGCTGCCTAGCATGAAAAAAGTGGCTGGAATCTGATATTCCTTCAGCATATCCAAAAGCTGGGGAGTAAAAATTGAAGGGCCATCATCAAATGTTAAAGCGCACAAATTTTCCTCCATGGGTTGCTCCGTCATTTCACCACCATCAATGACGCGGGCTTCCACATTATATGTGCCCAAGACTAGCAATCCCAAAAGGAAAAAGACTCGCAAAAAAAACATAAATACCTCGCACCTGCGGTTTTAGCGGCCCAATGCGGAAGACAACATTTTCCGCTTGCCATTGCCGCCGAAAACCTATATAAGCGTTTTGCTTTGCTTGTAAAGATGATTTTTTTCGACCAAAAAATTTTGGGGACCTGAAAAAAAATCCTTGACAAGAAGATGAAGTGTACTTATATTGCTTCTTGAGCAGTAAGGGCAGTTAGCTCAGTTGGTAGAGCACCGCCTTCACACGGCGGGGGTCGTAGGTTCAAGTCCTGTACTGCCCACCATAAATATACGGAACGGTAGTTAAGTCGGTTTATAACGCCGGCCTGTCACGCCGGAGGCCGAGGGTTCAAGTCCCTTCCGTTCCGCCACTTTGAAAATAATTCGCCCCTCAATGTCTTGCACACTGAGGGGTTTAATTTTGCCATCTGATTGCAAATGCATGGCTTCTATTGTGCCAAAATGATTGGAAAAACTTCAAACAAAAATGTTGTCAGAACCGATAATAACCCAGCCTATCTTTTTATTAGACCTAGACGTTTTGGTAAAACACTTAATCTAAATACTATTGCATCTTTTTGTCAGCTAAACTATCAAAAGCCAGGCGATAAATCTTATCAAGAAAAATATTTTCTTGATAATGGTCGCAATCTAGCTGTAGCGCATAATTCATGCAAAGATCTTCGCGACAAATTTATGGGAGAGTTTCCAGTTATCTGGATCTCTTTTAAAGATATTGAAGGCGATTCTTATATAAAGACTCTTTCTAAGATGCTTAATTTAATCTACTGTCTTTATCTTGATTTTGAATTTGTTGAAGAAAGTAGTAAACTATCAAAGAATCTCCGAGATGATTTTGTCTATACTATTAATTTCTGCAAAAATAATCGGGGAAAACTTTTTACAAAAGATCTTGTGATAGAAGCTGAGTTAATCGCTGGGAATTTTTTATCCAATCTTGCCTTGATTCTGTATAAAGAATATGGTCGCAAGGTAATGATTTTCATTGATGAATATGATGTTCCTTTGCAAAAATCTTTGATAGCCAAAGAGCCATATTACGATAAAATGCTTGCCATTATTCGCGATATTAGCAGTCAGACTTTTAAACCAGGTAGAGTTGAATGGCTTTACAGAGGTATTGTCACAGGCTGTCTCAAAATCGCGCATCAAAGTATATTTACAGGTGCCAATAACTTTACACTCAATGGATTGGATGAAAAAAAATACGCGGGATTTTTTGGCTTTACGCGATCTGAAACAGAAAAGCTCCTAAATGATTGTGAACTCTCACCACAAGTTAACTTGGTCAAAGATTGGTACGATGGCTATCGCATTGGCGATGAACACATCTTTTGTCCCTGGAGCGTTTTACGCTTCTGCAATAAGGCACTACAAGATCAATCTAGCGTTGAACCAGAACCTTTTTGGGTAAATACTTCCGGCAACGATATCATAAATCTCTATCTTGAACGTACTGTTAATGGAAATTTACCCCATGACATTCAAAGAATGGAAGATCTCTTAAATGATGTCCCACAGCAAATTATAATACAAGATTTTGAGACCTATCCGGATATTCGCCAAAAAGGCGTCAGCTTTGACACTTGCATGACACTTCTTTTGCAAACAGGCTATTTAACCTTCACAGATGATTCACCGTTATCTAAAAACGTTTTTCTAAAAATACCTAACCGTGAAATTCGTGAATATTTCGAGCAAAAACTTGCATGGCTATATAGCGAATCAAATCCAGTCTGGTTTAAAAGGGGAAAAAAGCTTCTTGACCATTTGTTAGCCAATGAAACCAATGATGTATGTACTGTCATTAACCAGTTTTTAACTCATTTTATAAGTATACGGAATACGGGGCATGAATTTTACTATCATGGTTTTCTTCTTGGCATTCTGACTATGGTAGCTCCAATCAAGGGTGTTGAATTAAAATCAGAGCAAGAAACTAGCGATGGATATTCTGATATAATTATATCCAATGCAAATTCAGGAACAATTGTCATTTTGGAGTTAAAAAGAGCCGAAAATGATGATGAAAAACGTCGTTTGGCAGCCAACAATGCTGCAAAACAAATTATAAATAAAAAATATGTCGATGGATTTGATAAATCAGTATACACAAAAATATACGGCTTAGGTGTGGGATTTGGCGGAAAAGCATGTACTATTAAACCTTTAGATAATCTTCTTGAAATGACTTAAGCTTAAAGAGACATCTTTAGCAGATTACTATTTTTATTTACATTATATTTTGTTTATATTTTTTCCCTATCTCTCTTGAATCAGAATTGCTTGTGAAAAAAACATCTTCTAGAATAGTTTTGGCAGTTTATTAAGGATATATTTATAAAGATATTCGTAAAAATAAATAAGTACATGAATGGTAAATGAATAAGTACTGATACAAAAAACATTTTTTAATATAAAACCGAAACTCAATCAAATAATTCAAACAATCAGCTTAAACAATTCAACCAAACAATAAACTTTCTTTTTTAATCAACCGTATACTTTAGATATTGATATAAATATAAATATATAAACTGATCCATGAATGTATAGCCATATATGTGAATATACAAATACACATCTAAACATATGGATATATACAACCGTTTGTAAAATACCGTATACCTTTTACTAAATCTTATTTTCTTTAATTTATGTTTAACTCCTTAACAATAGAAAACTCTCATGCTTAATATATTAAAACTATTTTCATTTAACAAAACAACTTTTAAACAAATCATCCGCTACGGGATAGTTGGTATTTTGCATAATGCTGCTGGTTATATTCTTTATTTGATTATAACCGCTCTAGGTGTTGATCCAAAAATTGTTGTTGGCTTTACTTACCCTATAGCCTTATTGATTTCTTATATTGGCAACAAAAAATATACTTTTGAAAATACTGGTAATTATAAAAAATCATCCTTAAGATTTTTAGGTATGCATTGTATAAGCTATCTTATAAACCTAGGTTTATTGTACGTCTTAGTTGATTTGTATGGCTTTCCGCATCAAATCATCCAACTAATGGCTATTTTCGTCTGTGCAGCCTTTTTGTTTGTCACGTTAAAACTCTATGTTTTCAAAAAAGAAGCCCCGTTGACAGGGGCTCCTTCCTAAAAATATGTAGCAAAATAAAATTACGATAAGCGATCCCTAAAATCAGTATACCCAAAACTTTTTCTAAGCTTAAATTCATCCCCAGAAATTGAGCCTATACTTGGCAATTGCAAGCCATTAAAAGTATTTGTTTTAACCATACTATAGATGGCCATATCACCAAAAATCAAGCGATCTCCAATTGCCAGCTCACGCTCAAAAGCATAACTTGACCTAAGCATATCGCCAGCTAAGCACGACTTACCTGCTAGCCAATACCTATGTGGACCACCAAGGTTAGGCTTGGCTTCCAAAATTTCGTCCTCTTTCTGGTAAAAAAGAGGCGGATCATAAGGCATCTCTAAGGTATCTGGCATATGGCAAGCTGGGGAGACATCTAAAATGGCTACCGGAAGGTCTGCTGCAACAATATCCAAAACTTCAGCAGTCAACCAGCCAGCATCCAAGGCTACTGCTTCCCCAGGCTCCAAATAAATTGTGGCTTTAAAAAGTTCGCGCCACTTTAAAATCTCTTGGCAGAGCAGATCTAGATCATAGTCAGATCTAGTTATGTGGTGGCCACCACCAAAATTGATCCAGGCACATTTTTTAAAATATGGGCCAAATTTTTCAAGGGCAGCATCCAAAGTGCGCTTAAGCTCTTGCGCTCCCTGCTCACAAAGAGTGTGGAAATGTAAACCATTAATACCGCTTGCAAAAACTGAAGGATCAAAATTAGCCAGACGAATACCTAGCCTCGAGCTAGCCGCACAAGGATCATAAATGGCTACAGCCCCTTCAGAATGTTCCGGATTGATCCGCAAACCAAAGTTAATCTTGCGATTTAAACTCTCGGCATAAGATGTAGCCAAATCTTTAAATCTTAGCCACTGCCGAACAGAATTAAAGACAATATGATCGCAAATGGGAACAAGCTCTAGGACCTCTGCTTCGGTGAAGGCTGCGGCAAAACAGTGGACCTCACCGCCAAATTCCTCATAGCCAAGTCTAGCCTCATGAACGGAACTAGCACATGTGCCAACCAAAGGCCCTTGATAGGCAGATGAGATGAGAGGAAAAAAAGCCCAGGCCGCAAAAGCCTTCAAGGCCAAGAGAATCTTGGCCCCTGAACGCTTCTGCACATAATCTAAGATCTCTAAATTATGCTTTAGTCCCTGGCAATCAATGATAAAGCAGGCACTAGGAATATTAGACCCAAAAAGAGCCTTTTGGGGGAATTTTCTGGCAGCCATCAATGTACCTGTGCATACTGCCAAGGCAAACCATAAGCAGCCAGATCAGCCAAAAACGGATCCGGATCCAATTGTTCCAAATTCCAGACACCTGGCTTAAACCAGACCCCTTCAGCTAACATCTTGCCAGCAACCATGGCTGGTACACCTGTAGTATAAGATATGGCCTGAGAGCCCACTTCCTTAAAGCAAGCCTCATGGTTACAGACGTTATAGATATAGACTGTTTTGGGTTTATTGTTGGCCATGCCTTGCATCAAATTGCCAATGCAAGTGACGCCATGGGTTAAAGCCCCCAGAGAACCTGGATCTGGCAAAAGATGGGCTAAAAACTTCAACGGAACAATCTTTTGGCCTTGATATTCCACTTCATCGATTCTGGTTAAGCCAACATTTTCCAAAACCCGCAAGTGATTCAAATAATTATCGGAAAATGTCATCCAAAATCTGGCCCGCACGATGCCTGGCAGATGCATAACCAATGATTCCAACTCTTCATGGTACATCAAGTAACATTTACGCGGACCGATATTTTCTGGGAAGTTGAAATTCATGGCAAATGAGAGCGGATCTGTCTCAACCCATTCACCTCTCTCCCAATAGCGACCTTTGGCCGTAACTTCACGAATGTTGATTTCGGGATTAAAGTTGGTAGCAAAAGGCTGGCCATGGTCGCCAGCATTGCAATCAATAATGTCTAAAACTTTAACCGTCTCAAGCTCATGTTTCATGACCCAGGCAGCAAAGACATTGGTCACACCAGGATCAAAGCCTGCACCAAGCAAGGCGCAAAGACCTTTTTCGGCAAAACGCTCCCGATAGGCCCACTGCCACTTATATTCAAAATGCGCTGTGTCTGGTGGCTCGTAGTTAGCAGTATCAACATAGTTCACTCCACAAGCCAAACACGCTTCCATCACATTCAAATCTTGATACGGCAGAGCCACATTGATCAATAGCTTAGGTTTGATCTCTTCTAAGAGATGGATCATGGCTGGCAAATCATCAGCATCCACTTGGGCCGTGGATATGGTAGCCCCCAATCTTTTTTGAATACTGTCAGCCACCTTCTGGCATTTGCCAAGAGTACGGGAGGCCAGGGTAATTTGACCAAAAGCGTGACTTTTTTGGGCGGCCTCCGCACATTTATGAGCCACAACACTGCCAACACCGCCGGCACCCAAAATCAAAAGATCATTGCCCATGCCACTCCTCCAAAATCAAAAAACTCAAAAAACATATCTTAGAATGTTCGCCTAACTTATGGATAGATCTCAAAAAAGCCGTAGAAAGAACGGTTTGCCAAGGATCATTGAATAAATCTCAAATTCCCGCAGTTTTCTATAGTGTCGATAAACTCTGACTTTCCCGAGATTTGCCGATTTTGGGACTATTTCTTACCAAATATTTTTGTGGGAATCGGAGAAAATATTTTGGCTGTCCTAGCTGGCAGAAATA
>JAFSZE010000074.1 GCA_017455745.1 Desulfovibrionaceae bacterium
TCCGATTTGACCTAGCCCACGATAGAAAACACAGTTCCAACAATAAAAAAATAGATAAAGTCTAGACAAAATTTTATATAGCAATTATCATAATGAAGTATAGAAAAAAATAACTTAAAACCAATCTTATTTACCGACAGATCCTAAGGGTAGGTCGGAAAGCAACCTGAAAATGCCTCTATTTTTTTTCAGGGGCAACTAATTAGGATCATGGATGCTAGCTAAGCAGAGTGCCCGCCAAACAAGGCATGCAACCGTGCTTTCCCTCTTGTGGGAGTTTACTGTGAAATTAGCGACCAGTTACAATATCCATGCCGGGCACACATATAACAGAAAGAAGCAAGGGATTACTGTTGTTTGCGTCTTTATCAAAGAAGAGCTTGGCCGCCTTATTACCCGCGATTTTGAGGGCCGATGTTTCGTTGGTGGCGCTAGCAGGAGTAGCAGTGATGGTATCGCCATCGGTTTATGTCTGCCACCGAGAGGGTGATGACTTCTTCTATCGCAGAATCATTTCTCCCTGCCATAAATTCAGGTTTCTAGATGTACTGCGCCCCGCGTGACTATGGTATCATTACACACAATGATCCTTAGCGAGTAGTAGTCCTCCGCGTTGGACAATAAAGCCATCTGCACATGTAAAAATGTAACAGATGGCTAGTTGGATTTTATATAGTACTATAACTAAACAAGTATAGTCTTTATTTATCAGCTAAAATATGATGGATATATACTTGTCAATTGAATAGGAGTGATAAATATTATAGAATAAATGGGAAAAACTTAAATAAACTATGTTGTAGCGAGATTAAGATCACCAATTAATGGTATGGTTGACGAAAAAATATATGGTATTCAACCAACAAGATTTAAAATATGTTATTAATTTTTTATCTTGAGCATCTCTTTTATTTTATTTTCTAACATCGCAACTTGATTGTGCAATTCATCGTTAGCTTTTTTCAGATCAGCCCTCTCTTTTTCCCATCCCTGTTCCTTCTTTTCCCATCCTTGTTCTTTCATTTTCCAGTCATCAATTATCTTTCGATAATAATTTTCCACATCTGCAATTTTTTCTGCAGCCTTATCAATAGCCCAATCTTCTGCAATTGAATCAACATAGCTATACATTTTTTCAAATCCTTTCTTGATTGTTTCGGTTACACGTATACCAAATTCATTAGTGAGTTTAGAAAATTTTTCCTTTTGGTCAATTCTTGATGTAAAAATGAGATCTAATAACCCCAATAATGAGCCAGGAGTGGCCTTTTCATAATCACCAAGAGATATCAGAACAATATTATTAATATTACGAGAATCATTTGTGTAAATGGTAGCACCATCAATATCATCTTTCAGATATCTAAATGCAGTAATTGCATTTTTATTATCGACATATGGTTGTGGTAGTATCCATATAGAATAAACTTGAACTATATCCTTATAATTGTCATGAAAAAATACGGTTCCCTTTTGCCTTGATACCAATCTTGAAGTATAATAATCTTCACGCTTAAGAAGATATGTAATTTTGCCTTTTTGCATTTCAATATTAACTATAATGTGAACAAGGCCTTTTGGCCCAGGCACTGCAATATCAAACACAATGTCAAAATGTACATATCCTTCTTCTATTGAAAGATCATCTGTATCTCCAGTTTCTATCTGTGTTCTTACCCGGGGAGGTCTTACGAGGTCGAAAGACTAGCAACAGCGAATCGTAAGAAGTCAGCAGAGGGCATAGTAATTCCGTGGGTATGGAATGAAGGCCTGAACCTTTAACGAAGTGTGAAAATATGAAGAACCTAATCTGAAATCGGCTTAGAAAAGCACGGTAGGACCGACACCCCTGTTAGTCTTATTAAGGATAGCCTAGACCAAGACGAGTAGCCCGGAAGGTGAGGGATATTGGTAAAGGGAACAAAATAGCCGTTATGAGCGTGATCCACGCTGAATGAACAGCTCTGGGATATAATCTATGAATAGCACGAACATAAACGCAGTAACGCTAGAGCGAATACTCGACCGCTGTAACCTGTATGACGCATGCAAACAAGTAAAAGCAAACAAAGGCGCACCAGGTGTAGACGGGATGCGGGTGGAAGAACTCCAACCATACATTGATGGGAGGGACTACCCAAGTCAACTAACTCATGCGGTACTGAATGGAACATACAAACCCCAACCTATAAAAAGAGTCTACATTCCAAAAGACAATGGAGAGCAACGCCCATTGGGCATACCGACTGTTCAAGATAGGGTAATACAACAGGCAACAGCCCAAGTACTAACTGAGTTGTATGAACCCCTATTTTCGGACAATAGCTTTGGATTCAGGCCAGGACGAGGCACACAAGATGCCATAGAAAGAGCCACAGAATATGTTAATAGTGGTTTAAAATGGGTAATCGACCTTGACTTGGCAAAATTCTTTGATACTGTTAATCACAGTAAACTGTTACAAGTACTCTCAAATCATATTAGTGATGAAAGAGTTATATCGCTAATACATAAATTCCTAAGAGCCACAGTAAGTGAAAATGGGAAGATTGGCCAAGCTACAGTAATCAGCACACCGCAAGGTGGCTGCATAAGTCCAATTTTGGCTAACATCCTATTAAACGAACTGGACCAAAATCTTGAAAAGAGGAACATAAAATTTGTTCGATATGCAGATGATATGGTAGTGTTCTGCGGAAGTTATCGTGCGGCTGAAAGAATCCTTGGTAACATAAAGAAGTTTATTGAAGAAAAGCTATTCCTGAGGATTAATGAGACTAAGACTAAAATAATCAGGGTCTCAAAAGAAGTACAATTCCTAGGCTTTTCCTATACGAATAAAACAACAGCCAAAAGGAAGAAGGAAGAAGGAAAATCCTCAGCAAACTTGGTTTCCTACTGTCCATAAGAAGAAACTCACCAAAGTCAAGAACGCCATCAAGGAAATATTGGATCGACGCGCTCCCGGAGGACTGCAAGCTGTAAAAGATAAACTTGCTGGCAAGCTTCGAGGGTGGTGCTCCTATTTCAAGGGTTGTATCCCAGTTACATGGATGAAGCAAATTGACGGATGGATTAGGCGAAGGATTAGGCAGATCTACTGGAAACAGTGGAAAACGCCACAAAACCGGGAAATGCAATTCAAGCAACGATGCGTAGGAACCCCATCTAAGGAAAATTACGCCTATGCTTCGAACTCATACTGGAAAATGGCGCGTACGCTACCGATAAATAGGGCTCTAGCAAACAAAACCTTGCAAGAGTCTGGCTGGGTATGGATCCAAATGTTTGAGGAACCAGATCGTATATAGATCTATCCTTATCGTAAAGGAACCGCCGGATGCGAGAACCGCAAGTCCGGTGGTGTGGGAGGGTCGGAGCTTTGCTCCACCCTACCCGATTTTGGATCTTGTAACAAGATTCATTTAAAATTTAAATCCTTTAGAATCTATTTCTTGGTTCAAATCAAAATTCAAATTTAAATGTAAATTCAATTTTAAATTTTTCAAAAATCAATTATCTTATTCACTAGCTTTGGGTTTAGCTAAATTTTGCTGCTTTACTTGGTTTTGTCTGTTGAAGAACTAGTCTTACTTTCCAAACCTACAGTACCCGCAATTAGACTCTGCAAAAATTCTTGGCCTTTGGGAGTCGCCAAATAATCTCTTAGAGCCTTCGTGATCGCAAGATCATACTTTGGCGGATCTGTTTCAAGCAGATTTAGAGCATCTTTACAACTTAAGGCTGTGCGATACGACCTTGGTCGCATCACTGCGCAAAAGGTATTGGCTACGGCCAAAATTCTGGCATTGAAACAGATTTCATCGCCTTTAAGTTTTTTGGGATAACCTGAGCCATCTAGGCGCTCATACATTTGGGTTATGGTCTCTAGGACCGGCAAACCAAAATCAACACCTTCCAAGACACTCCTAGCATATTCCACATGCTTGTGCATCTGCTCACGTTCTTCGGCTGTCAAGGCTCCGGTCTTAAGCAACAACTGGCTTGGCAACTGAATCATACCAATCTGCGAAAGGCTAGCTGCTATATCAAGGGTTGCCAAAGTTTCTTCATCATCGTGTTTAAGTTCGTGGGCCAAAATTCCAGCCAATTGGGCCATACTGCCTGACTGTCCGCAAAGATATGGATCTATGGCCTCAATGGCTCGCACAAATACGGCCACGGTTTGTTTTACCATGCGTTGGGCCTTCTCTTGGGCCAAAATTAACTCGGTGATGTCGCTATAAACCGAGACCATACCCACAAGGCAGTTATTTTCATCAGTAAAAGGCGAACAAGCTGTTAGGTAATGTCTTGATTCGCCTCCTAATGGCAAAATCTCAGTGAAATTGGCCAATTCAGGCTTTTCACTTATGGCCAAAGTATGGGTAACCAGACTCTTAGCCAACGGATACGGCAATTGATTATATTTCATACCATACATTTTATCCGCAGGTATCTGGGCCATTTCAGCATATTTTTGATTGACATAGTACAAAACGCCAAACAAATCGTTTAACACGACACCAGCTGACAAAACTCTATTTACGCCGTCCAAAATCTGTTTCTGTTCATTGGCAATAAGGTAGAGTTTCCGCATCTGTTCAGCCAAAGCCCGTTCACGTCGGCCCACAAGCCACCACCAAAGTGCAATGAGCATGATAAGCACTAAACTAATGGCCAGCCCACAACCAATATAAACGTTTTCACGAAAGCGCAAATAATTGGCTTGAGCTAAATTTATCCGCATAGCCTGTAAAACATACCAGGGCAAATTAGGAACTTTGACAGCTAAAGTATAAGCATCGATAAACTTTTCATATCTTGTTGGTTCTCTACGGATACCAAATTTGATTGTTTCATCTTTTACTTCCCATTCTGCACCTAATTCTCGTCTACATCCTAAAGCATATGAATCTATTAATTGCAAGTTATTATCAGTTTGTTCAAGCACTGCTCCTGTAAAAAATCCATCTTTATCAGTCTGATCAACGGCTGAAACAATTTTTTGAACGCTGTATGTAGCTAAAAAAACGCCAACAACATGTTCTCCGTGTGGATCTATATATTTAGGTGCAAAAATAGGAAATGCTATATCAACAACTAATTCTCGATTAAAACGTCTTATAGGCAACACCAAATTTGTTTTTGTTTTAAATACGGAGGAAACATCGTCAATTATTTTATCAAAAGCTTTACTTTTTTCTCCGGCAAAAAGATATGGTTGCAAATCTGGCGTTAAAACTTGTCCTGAGATGATGCTATTTTTTTCAACAAAATCATTAAGCATTTGTTGAAGGCCAGGAATTCTGGCCATGAATTTATTAAGTCTTACCTCTTCCTCAGGACTTTTAGTCTTAATCTCAAATTTTTCAGATCCTGTTTCTGGTTTCAGTACGTGTAAAAGATGATGTGCAATATCTGTAGATAAAGATAGTTCTTTAGCAAATAATCTTAAGATATCGCTATGGATAAAACTTTGCACTTGATTGGTCAATGAACTATGCCAGATGGTTAAAAGCGCTATTTGTTGAGTTGTCGAATTTTTTAAATTTTGCTCCACATCATGAAGCATAGCATCTTCAGCCGTTTTTACCATCCATTGGCCGCCATAAAGCACTATCCCTGTTATAAGACAAAAAATAAATATAAAGAGAATAACGTTACGTTTGCGTTTTTTAAGCATAGATTATCTCCAATGTATCAACGCTCACGCAAAGCATTCTGTTTGGCTTTTAATACAGGTTTAAGTAAATAGTCTAAAACAGTCTTCTTACCAATTAAAATATCAGCTGTCACCATCATTCCTGGAATGATTGGTAACTCTGTATTTTGATAGACGATGTTTGTTTTGGGAGTACGTATCTTGACCACATAGTAATAATCACCACGCTTGTCTTCGATGGTATCTGCGCTAATGGATTCAAGTTTACCCTCAAGTCCCCCATAAATATTAAAATCATAGGCCGAAACTTTAACCATGGCCTCTTGTCCTGGCCTTAAAAAGGCTACATCTCTCGGAGTAACCTTAGCCTCAACCAAAAGCGTATCATCCAAGGGCACAATATCCATGATTGATTCGCCAGGCTTAACAACACCACCAACGCTATTAATGTAAATCTGTTTGACCGTCCCACGCACAGGTGATTTAAGTTCGGTGCGTGTTACGCGATCACCTCCCGCAGCCAAAGTTTCTCTAAGGCTAATCAACTCCAAGCGACGTTTATTGATTTCATTGGAGATATCTGCATAGAGTTCGGCTCGTCGCGCAGCTATGCGTTGACGGCTCTCATGGGCTGCAGCTTGGGCTTTAGGAATACTAGATGTCAGTTGGCTGATTTGACCTTGCAGATCAACCACTTTCTGCTCTAATTCTATAAATTCCATCCTGGAGAAGTTATTGTGCCGCACAAGATTTAAGGCCGTATCCCGTTGACGTATGGCTAGTTCAAGGCTTTTGTCGATCTGCGCTTTACGTGAAATCTGTTCATCCACTTCATGACGACGTTGTTCATACTGAGATTTTAAGACCTCAAGATCGCTTTTAAGTTGGACTTGCCGACTCTTCCAGGAATTTTCCTGATCCAAAACAATCTGTTTGGCACGTTCTAAAGTCTGCACATCAGGGTAGTGTCCAATGATTTTGGCTACCCAAATATTTAAATCCTTGGGAAAGGTTGGCTGTGTATCTTTGCGTTCTGCTTCGAGCCGATCAATGGCCAAGGTGTTTTCCATCGTTTTATTGATTGCATCACGGTAAGATGATTCAGCCATCTCATTGTCCAAGTTGGCCAAGGTCATATCTTTATCTACTATCTGCCCCTCATGGACCAAAATTGAGCGTAAAATCCCACCTTCAAGATTTTGGATGGTCTGGGTACGCTGCGAACCTACAACAGATCCTTCAGCATGGGTTACCTCATCCAAGCTAGCGAAAGATGCCCAGACTATTAAAACTAGAAAGAGCAAAGCTACTGTTAGGGATAAAAAACGCGCTCCAAAACGTGGACGTCTAGCCAAGGCTGCATCCACTTCACTGGCGTATTTAATATCTTCAGGCAGTAGACCATTTAGAGGTGCATCCATGGCCGCAAAAAGCCCAGCAACTGGACCTTTTTGATTGCCGCCATCTATCCCTTCTAAAGCAGGCTGACCTTTTTTAGCCCCATGGGCCTGTTCAGCCAAAAACTGCTTAGCGCTCTGTAGCGGATCAATGTCAGGCCGCTGTTCACTGTCATTGGACCAAAACAATCCACTCACAAAACCAAAAAAGCCATTGCCAGAAGAGGTATTGTTCTCAGTATCAAACGCACTATCATCAGTGGGCATACTCATCTTCACTGGAGTGATTTTGCCCAAAGGATTCATTACCTGTTTGCCTGTGGCTCCAGGCATGGAAGGAAGTTCATCATGTTCATTTTCAGCCGCCTGTAGGAGGGACATTTCAGTCGGCTTATTTAAATTCTTATCTCTGCCCTTGTCTTGATTTTCGGAAGCTACGGTTGGCTCTGCCATGTCAACACACCTTAAATGCTATGCAAATTCTTTCAGGAACGGACAGCACGGATACGTGCGTTCGATATTTCACGCAGTTTTTGCAAAATTTCATCTCTCGGACCATCAAACTTAATCTGACCGTTTTCCATCACAATCAAACGATCGACGATTCTAAGCATGGAAAGTCTGTGCGTAACCAAAAAGAGCGTACGATCCCCAAGCACATTCAAAAGACGTTTTTGGAGCATAAGCTCAGAGTCAGTATCCATATTACTGGTGGGCTCATCCAAAAACAGCACCTCTGGATCACGCACAAGCGCTCTAGCTAAAGCAATGGCCTGTCGTTGACCTCCCGACAAAGCCTTGCCCTGTTCGCCGACCTGGGCAGCGAAGCCCGCCGGATTATTACGCAAAAAATCAGATACTCCGGCAATAACCGCAGCTCGCAAAATCATATGATCATTTATGGTTGGATCACCCAAAGTGATGTTGTCACGGATGGTGCCATAAAAAAGGACCACATCCTGGGGCAAAACACCGATACGTCCCCTAAGATCAGCCACTGGCACCTGGCGAATATCCACATCGCCAAATTTGATGGCGCCTTCGCTTGGCTGATAGAGACCAAGTAAAAGGCGAGCTAAAGTACTCTTGCCAGAGCCCATGGGACCAATGATGCCCACCCTTTCGCCAGCCTCCACATGGAGCGAGACATGATCTAGGGCTAAACGTTTAGCATTGGGATAACAGAAAGAGACATCTTCCATGGTAAAGGATGTTCTTAAGTTGCCAAAATCCATAATCTGCTTGGACGATTGGTTTTCGCTTGGCAACTCCATCAAGATATCCAAAGCTTTTAAGGCAATCTGGGAGTTTTGCAGCCGTGTTAAAAGCGAAGCCATCTGCAACATGGGAGCCATGGCCCGACCAACCAAAATATTGCAACCGATCAAAGCACCCATGGTCATGGCACCATCGGCTATACGATAGACGCCCCAGATGATCATGGCCACAGTCACAAGTTGAGTCACAAACATGGATGCGGCAACAGCTAAGCTATTATATTTACGTGTCTCACTGCTCGATTTAGCCGACAGGCCAACCACTGATTCCCAAAGACGTTGCATCCGACTCTCAGCCAAACAACTTTTGATGGTCTCTAGGCCATTTACAATCTCAACCAAAAGGGCATTTTTCTGCATATTCTGCTTATAGCCCGATTCCACAACTCTTCTTGACCTATGCTGCAAGCCAAGACCAATTAATGCTAGGATCGGTAAGGCTATAAGCGGCAGACAAACAATTGAGCCACCGATAAAAGCGATCAAGACAATAAATATGAGCAAAAACGGTAAATCAATTAAGGCCAAGATACTTGAAGAGCTGAAAAACTCGCGCAATTGCTCAAATTCACGCAAGTTATTGACCATGGCCCCTGTTGATTCCGGTTTGCCATCCAAACGCATGGAAAGAACTTTCTCCATGAGCACACTGGAAAGTACGATATCGGCATTGCGACCTGCCACATCCACAAAATAGGTACGCAGGGTGCTCAAAAGGAAATTGAACAGATAAATGATCAAAATGCCCACAGCCAAGACCCAAAGTGTCTCAATGGCATTGTTGGGTATTACCCTGTCATAAACGTTCATGACAAAAAGCGGTGACGCTATGGCAATAAGGTTGATCACAATGCTAGCTAATGCCGTGTGGCGATAGATGGGAGCAAAGTAGCGCAAGACATCCCAAAACCAACGTTTACCGTGGCCAAGGGAGAGTTTTTCAATGCGTTCCTCTGGTGCCCTAGGTACGGCACAAAAGATGGCATATCCAGAATACTCTGCGTCCAAGTCCTTTATACTTACAGTTTGGGTTGTGTCAGACGTTTCAGGAAAGATGACCGATGCTTCATCTCCCTTTATGCCTGTCAACACGCAGGAGCGATCATTGGACAAAAGCAAGATGCAAGGAAGCACTAAGGTTGGAATATTGGTAAGCTTAGGACGATAGAGGATATTTCCAGAAAGACCCGCTTTTTTGGCAGCTCGCAAACACGCTTTAGGCGTCACTTGGCCATCACCTAAACCGGTTATCAAAAACCTAGGTGAGACAGGTTTGCCCTTTAAGTGCAAAAGAGTTGACAGACTGCGCAAAAGTGGTGGCATAAAATCCACATCCGACGGACGCAGCGGTGCTCCACCTTCTTTGAATTTTGCTCCCTGAGCAGTTGTTTGAATGATTGGTTCAGATTCCCCATCTGCATTCTCCACAATTGTTTCGGAGGAATTTTGCTCCGCTTGTGGAGTATATTTGCTATCAAATTTTAGTGTTTGTTCAGCAAGATTAGACATAAACTATTTGACAGAAAAACCATATACTTAGCTATGGCGGTCTGCCTCCTCCATTTATACTTTATGAGGGTGTCTTGTTGATATTAACTAGTCAAAATTTTATGCTCATTAAAAAAATGTTGCTCCTATTATTTTATAGCATTATTATTTTCTAAATAGTATTTTTTAAGACATACCAACTTTAATAAAGTTAATTACATTTCTAACATAAAGTTTGAACAAAGAATGGTTCCTTTTTTATTATACTTAATAAAATATCATTAAGCGATAAACTAATTTTAATTTTGTTTAACTTTGATTATCTTCCTGTTATCTTTAATTATTTTTAATCTTAATTTATATATCAAACTTGTTATAATTTTATAGATTCTATACAAAATTACTTAAACCATGCCTTTTCAAATCGTTCCTTTCTGTCTTCTTTATCCCTAGCTGGACTATTTTTCAATGGTTTCGTATTAATGCCCATGGATGGCAAGAGATTGCCTGTTAAACCTGAAAGTCTATAGGCTCCAACCAAAATATTGCCCCTAGCTGTTGCGGCTTGGGTTGAGGAGTTGTACAGTTCACTTATGGTATCTAGAAGGTCCAAGAGACTGCGTTGGCCGATGCCAAATTGTTCCAAATAGGCAGCTTTAGTGTATTTGTTGTATTCAACGGCTTTTGAATAATGCTGGTACTGTTCCCTAGCAGCTTGGTAGTTACTCCAGGTCGTTTCGATATCAAGTTTTAACGTGTCAAGATAATTATACATATCTTGACGTGACTGACGTATTCTAGCCGATGCCGCTTCCCGTTCAGCCCAATCGGCACCACTGTTAAAGAGATTCCACCTAAATGTGCCTAAGATATCAAAGCTATAAACCCAGCGATCCGTACTGCCACCGCGATTGGAATATGTGGGCCCTGCTTCGATGTTAAAGGTCGGATAAAATTCTGCCTCAGCTAACTCACGTCTAGCGCGTGCGCTACGAATATCATGCAGATAAGCAGCAAGCTTAGGATTGGATTTTTGAGCTAACTCATAAATTTTATCAGTGGATTTAAAGACATCCGGTGGCATGGTGATGGATTTAAGCTTGACCGGATCTAGTCCTGTTAAACGACGATAGGTATGTTCTGCGACCAAGAGGGCCGCTTTTGCCTCGGCCAGAGATGATTCTGCACGGGCCAAGCGTGACTGGGTTTGGGTCACATCAGCTTCTGTGTCAGCACCAAGATTCGCTCGCTCTATAGCTTGAGCCAAAATTTCCTTGTGCTGACGGATATTATCAACCGAAAGATCATAAATGACTCTACGCCGCAAAAGGTCTATGTGGGCAATGATACCATCAAGCACTAGAGATGTGGCTGTATCAAAGACCCGATATTCCATAGAATCTAACGCTGATTGCGCATCACGTACCCTCGATCTTGTGGCAAAACCATCCCAGATTGGTTGCACAAGTTTTAGACTGCCGGAGACATAGCCATACATTTCTTGATCAAGTTTGGTGCCTCTAGTTGTCGAATCAGAATAGAGACTAGGACCTGCACGCCCTTCGGCATTAACTTTGGGACCAAAGCCTGCCTGAGCGCGTCTAAGTTCATGAGTTAACACTTCTCTATTTTCTTGCATGCCCTGCAGGTTGCGGTGACTACGCAAAACGCCATAGACGGTATCCTCTATGTCCAAGGGCTTGCCAGCTTCTGGCCGTGCGGGCCAGGTATCTTTGGCCAGAGCAAAATTTAAGGGTGCAAAGCCTGCCATGAGAATCAGCACAAAAAAAACGGCACGCAGCATAAAAAAATCTCCACCAAAAAGCCCCAATCGCTGACTTTTAGGGCATATTGCTGTTTTTGACCGTAAGCGTCCTAGTGCAGGCCTTTCCCAAATTTTAATTTTTGCTAACCTCCACGTAAATCAGTGGAGGTTTTTTTATGGACGCAGCTAAACGCGAGGCTAGGCTCAAGCAATGGCATGAAAGTGGTCTTAAGTTAGCTAAATTTGCACGAAAAGTAGGCATTTCGCCAAATATGTTGAAACAATGGGATAAAGAGACTGGAATTAAGAAAGGCGCAGAGAAAAAGCCGATGCCAGCGGAAGTATTTGGCATGGATGCGAAAGGGAATATGAAGGGGATGGAAGTCGTTAAAATTGCAGACCTTAAGGTCAAATCACCAGAAAGCCAGGCTTCAGGAATTCATTTGAACATTCGCGGTGTGACAATATCCCTCGACAAGGAATTCAGTGCAGATACTTTGAAGCGAGTCTTGGAGGTTATTTCCTCATGTTAAGCATTCAAAATGACTGTTCAGTTTTTTAATTCTTGGATACACGGATATGCGAAAAGGAATTTTAACTTTAGCGCAAGTATCAGAAGCTGTAACTGGTGAAAATTTTTTAAATGGCTCACTTTTTATATTCTGTGGACGCAGAAGAAAGAATATAAAAATTGTATATTGGGATAGAAATGGGTTTTGTATGTGGCAAAAGGAATTAGACAAAGATAAATTTTGGTGGCCTAAAGACTCATCTGAAGTTTATAAATTTGATATGCGTCAATTATCATGGCTACTTGAAGGTTTAAATCCTATTGAAGTTAATGCGCACGAACCTATAAAATATAAGATGCTATCATAATATATAGAACTATTTATCAAAAACAAAACTTCAATATCACATATATTTTTTTGTTGACAAATTTACTAAAATAGTCTATATTTATTACATGAACACATTCAAGTCAACATTACCAACAGATGTAGGCAAACTACACAAAATCATAATCAATCTCCAGGATACGAGTATTGAGTCTTCGATCCTGCTTATTGATAAGATGGATGAAGTAACTAGTCAAAATCGTGAAATGATTGAGTTGAATAAATCCTTAGCTTTAGAGAAACTAAAGAATGAGCTTTGTGAAGATTATTTAAAGTGTTCAGAGTTCGATAAACTTAAAATACAAGCAGAACAGATAGCTAAATTAAGGGAGGAATTGGATATCGTTAACGCTAAATATCAATTTTTACTCGAGGATAATGATGCTTTACGACGAAGGATCTTTGGGTCAAAATCTGAACGAAGTAGATCTGATGATTCAGATATGTATCTACTTAAATGTGGCGGGATAGATGTTCAAGAAGACAAAGGTAGCGATAATGATAATAAGGTTGATGATAATCAGAATAGCGATGAACATGATGATAAGCATAGTGATGATGATAAAAAGAAAAAACGTAAAAAGAATCGCGGTAGAGGTAATATGTGTCAAAGAAAGAATAATGTAATTCTTGGTAAACATCTAAAAAGAAATAGAATAGATCTTTCTACGGGCAATCCACCCACATGTGTATGTGGAACTACAATGGTAAAGGTTGGTGAAACGGTAACTGAAAAACTTGAATTTATACCAGGCCACTTTGAAATTAATGAGTATCATAGCGATAAGTACGCATGTCATAATTGTGAGCCACCTGATGGGTATGAAGGTCCAAGTACTTTAGAAGATTTACAAGACTCACAAGGCTCTCAAGATTTAGCCGATCCCCAAACTAACAATCCAACCTGCCAGGGCGTAACAAAAGATCAATGTGAACCTACGCAAACTAATTCTTCACCATGTCCGCAGCACTCAGTGAATTCCTTTAACCCTTTTTGCCCATATTGTTGGCCTAGCGGAAATGTCGATGAACAGATGGGGCCAAGTTATCCACAGGAACCACAAAATCAGGCGGCTGATCCGCCTAAAGCCAATTCTTCATCTTATCAGGCCGAGCCAACAGTTGATGAACCTTTACAAGACTCGCAAGGCTCGCAAGATTTAGTCAA
>JAFSZE010000010.1 GCA_017455745.1 Desulfovibrionaceae bacterium
AGACTTGGTACTACATCCGTAGGTAACTATATATTCTCTCGTAACGTAGTTCCTAAAAAATTTAGAGAACTTAGGCTACTCACTCAGGGTCACGGATTTCTCCGCAACCCCACGGGCTTGCCCGTGGGTATTAGTGAGACTGCAAAACTACCATTCAC
This sequence comes from Desulfovibrionaceae bacterium, assembly GCA_017455745.1. Lineage (GTDB taxonomy): Bacteria > Desulfobacterota > Desulfovibrionia > Desulfovibrionales > Desulfovibrionaceae > Desulfovibrio. The sequence continues at coordinate 159 of JAFSZE010000010.1, forward strand.
CACAGCGAACCCAACAAGAGATGCATATGCTTCTTCTGAAACTTAAATCTTGGGGAAATATACAGCTCAAAAATAATGGCGCTGGTAGACAAAGCTTTGTAAACTCAAATCCAAAGTCTATCTTATTATTAAAATATTCTCGAAAGATTTATGACATCACACTCTGTTTTTTAATTGACTGTTAACTAGAAGGAATTTGTTTTATTAAACTTAACATACAAGTAACATATATCTTTCACTATTATAGAAATACGATCAGAAAAATTCTCGTCAGCAAGATCTTATAAGATAGAGTTATGCCATAGATTTAAAATTACATTTAAATCCATGGCGAATTTTGTATCTTAGCATCTTTATTAGATAGATTTATAGTAAGACTAGATAGATCATTAGCGCTTATTTTTCTTCGGCCCAACCACGCAGAATTCTAATAGCCGGCTCAATATCACGTTCACACATACGCAACAAGCTAATTTTTAATTCTTCAATGCGCTTGTTAGTTTCACGTCTAGCCCTACGCATAGCCCGAAGCTCATCCAATGATGGATCGAGTTCGCTAACCGCATTGTTTTTTTCTTTAAGCTTTAACTGTTTCATCTTTCTTCATCCATCCGCGTAACAACAAGACGACTTGCTCCATATGGTTGTCAGAGAGGGTAAATATATGAGCTTTTAGCGCTTCCACATCCTTAAAATAGAGCTCATTTTGCAGTTCTTCGTCTTCTTCATCTTCCATGGCCCCCTCATTTTCATTTTTGGTTGCCGCCTCTTCCAAAGCCTCATAAAGGGCCAATTGCTCCTCAGCCGCAGGCAAGCCTTCCAAGCCTTCAACCATTTCGCCAGCCTCAACCTTAGGCTTAATCAAAGCCAAAACCACAGGTCTGACAATCAGCATCAAAAAGAGAAAAGCAATGAGCGCATTTAAGAAAGGTTTGCCCAAACGTTCGGCATAATCGGCGATGATGTCCGCAGCATTGGGGTCTTCTGGCAACTCGGCATCGGTAAATGGCGCCGAACTGACTTCCAAGGAGTCACCACGACTTGTATCTAAACCCACAGCATTGGAAACAAGTTGACGAACCTGCTTAATTTCCTCTTCAGTACGCGGTTGAAACTGCCAGGCTCCGTCAACCTTATTATAAGTACCGTCAATAATAACTGCAACGGTTAGCCTACGCAAATCGCCCACATTGGAAACAATATGCTGTTCTTCTTTATTGATCTCGTAGTTGGTAGTACGGGTTTCACGGGAACCGCTCTGATCAGAAACCGATCCTGTTATACCATCACCTCTAAAATTGGCATCAGGCGCACCGGCTTCTAAGTTGGCCCGCCCTTCCTGGGTTTCTTCACTGCGCTGTTCACTACGCACAACAGTTTTTTCAGGATCAAAAATTTCACGCCGAATAGTTCTTTGGCTATAATCCATCTCCACATTGACCTTGGCAATAACGTGACCTGGGCCAAAGAGAGGTTGGAGCAGTTCTTCTATTTTGCGTTCAATCTGCTTCTGCATCTGTTGGCGGTGTTCGAGCTGGGAGGTTGTGGTGCCGGTAATCCCGTCTTCTTCAGGTTTATAGAGAACCTTGCCCGAATTGTCGGAAATGGAAACATGCTGCTTATCCAAACCTTCCACAGCCATGATGATCATATTTAAGATGGCTTGGATCTCTTTTTGATCTAGCTTTTCGTTAGGTTTGGCCAATTTTAAAACAACCGAAGCTGAAGGCGACTGACGATCCTCCACAAAGAGCGTGCGCTGTGGAATGACCAAATGCACTCGACAGCTCTCAACTCCAGGAAACTCTTGGATCGTTCTTGCCAACTCGCCCTGCAGGGCACGGGTGTAGTTGATCTTTTGGACAAAATCTGTCTGGCCCACTTTGATCTTATCAAAGATTTCAAAGCCTATACCTTGGCCAACCAAACCGCCTTCACCGGCAATTTTGATGCGTTGATCATAGACCACCTCTTGGGGCACCATGACCGTCTTGCCGTTGTCTGTTAACTGATACGGAATCTTATCGTTCTGTAAGGCTTTGACAATCTTACTGGCATCTTCCGGTCCCAAGTTGGTATAAAGTACCTTATATTCTGGCTTGGACACCCAAATGGATACGCCGATGATGGTAGCCAAAATAATGACTATGGCAGAGCCCAAAACGGCTTTCTGCCAGGTCTTCAGCTGGCCAAGCCAACCCTTAAATCTATCTATGGCATTTTGCAGCACTGGATGCATAGCAAACTATCCTTAAAAAACTTGCTTTGGGTTAAACTAGCCAATGCAAGCCAAAAATGCAAATCAAAACAAGTGGTCAAAGTTAACACGGGTCAAAAAGGGGCCGCAAAATAAAAAATAAGAAGTAAATGGGTAAGAAAATAAAAATTTTCTTTGTCAAATTCTAGGACAAATTCTTCAAGTATCGGTCAAAGTTCTTTTATTCAAACGCAATTTTGGAACTTTTTGTGGAAATCTAAAATATTTTTTAGGCTAATAATTGATGTATGCAAAGAATAGGCCAATCTTAAAAAATAAATCTAAACTTTTTCGCTGCAAATTAAAATTTCTCATTAAGTGCAAAAAATTCTATAACGCTTTACTAGGAAAAAGATTTTTTCTAAATTTCAATTCAAAAGTAATTTAAAATTAGATAGGCGCAAAACATATCTGCTAAAATTTTCTGGAGGTTAAAGCTCTAAGATGCCAATTATTAATATTAACACTTCCTCTGATTATGGCAACATTCTAGCCAATTTTAAGACTTTTTTAAACATTAAAGGCTTAAAACTAATTCCATCAACTGAAAAGATTAGATTGGGGTGTCAAATTTATTATAAACAACTTTTATGCTAGATTTTGAGAAATTCTTGCGTCTAAATTCAGTATCGATATCAGTGGAAAACTATAGAAAAAGTTATTTTTAAAAATAAACTTAAGGCTAGATGTTTTTTTGAAAACACCTAGCCTTTTCAAAGAAAAATCTCATCCATGGGACATGCCTAAAAAGGGATATAATAGATTTAAAGCCATTTTAGATCAGCCCTAACCAAACGAGCAGATTGAAAATCTTGTTTTCAAGTTACCTAAAAACCAGATTTTTAGAAATATACACAGATATATCTTACAAATATTGTTCTAAACTTATTTGCCAATTTCTAAAGCTTTTGTATACATACCCTTAATAGCTTCCACTGTGGTCACATTGGCTTCATAGTTGCGCTGTGCAGTCATGAGATTGGCCATTTCCTCAACCACATTGATGTCCGGATAAAAGACATAACCTTCAGCGTTGGCATCTGGATGGCTAGGTTCATAGACTCCACGCAAAGGACGTTTATCTTGCTGAATACCTAAAATACGCACACCTTGGACTTCGCGATCTAAAGCTGAACGCATATGCACTGAAAAGGGATCATCCACTTGAGTTGCAGCCTGAACAACGGTACGTCTGCGATAAGGGCCACCATGGGGGGTGCGGGTTGTCTTGGCATTGGCCAAATTCATGGCTATGGTATTGATTCTGGTTCTATCGGCGCTCAACCCTGAGGCGCTGATATCTAGTGCTGTCATAAAATCCATGATCTGCCCCCTTACACGTTTTTGGCATCGGTAATTATGGTGTTTATGCCTTCAAATGACTTTGTCATCACTTGTGTCAATGCCGAGTAGTGCAAATTGCATTTGGCAAGCTTAGCCATTTCCTTATCCAAATTGACCCGATCTTCGCCATGAATTTGACGTGGCTTAAACTGCTTTTCCCACTCAGGGCCAAAGGTTGCTGGATTAAAGTAGCTTGGCATATGAGCATAGTTTGTCATTGACATTCTGCCCTTAGCATCTAAGCCCATGGCTGCCTGCAGCTCTTTTTCAAATTCCAATTCTCTCGGCTTGTAGTTGGGAGTTTCTATATTAGCAAGGTTGCCGGTTATGACATTTTGCCGTTGCAACTGCATATCTAAAACACGTTCAACTAAACCTATTTGGCTATTAAATAAACTTTTCATATCTAAATGCAGCAAAAGCCTGTTCAGACTTCTCGCTGCCTCCTTCTTGTTTTAGAGGGTATGGCAGGTTTTCTGCCAGCAGTCACACTGCCAAAACAGCAGTTGCTGACTTAAACGTCAGACCAAAAACCTTGGCCCAGACAAAAAAATCTATTCCTAAAATCTAAAAGCTCAATCCTTAAAAACTAGCTATTGGCTAGCCTCACATCTCTGTAAGCAAAGATCGTGCCAAAATAAAAAGCCAATAAAATCAAGCAGTTACGTCAATAAATTGGGTAGCTGTCAAAATTCTTACGGCCCCAAAGCATCTTTTTGACGACGTATGTACCCAAATAGGCTCTGTCTAGCTTTAAGACTCATAAGGCTCAAATCTAAACGATCTTCTTAAGCCAAATCCCTCTAGGATAAATCTAAAATAAATCTAGAAATATCTCTGCGTCTGGCAAAATAGAGAATCTGTGGGTGACAATTGAGATAGTTTTTTTGCTTGCAAAAAATCTTCAATTATTTAAACTAGTTGGGATGATTTTAGGGAAATGGCCAATTTTTGCCCTAAGTCATACACAAAAAAAGTATTCTAAGTCCTCGTAATCTTTGATCAAATGCCCAGGCATATATAAGCCAACATCGAGATTAGCAATTTTTCAGCCAAAATTTGCGTATATTGATAATATCTTCCTCAGTCATATGTGTTACGCTTGCTTGCGCTTTAATCATTTCTATTGCAGCCTGAAAATATTCATCCATGTTGGATAGCCTTAAAATAAATTTTAAGTAAAAAAATAATTTCTTTATTTTTGTTAAGCGTTACTATAGTGATTTTGAAAAAATGTTTAATGAACGAAAAAAGCCTGCGTTTACAGGCTTTGAGCTATTTTTGCTGTATGTTTGACGTTTTTATTCGAAAATCTCAAAAATTATATCTAATTTAAATTTAGATAATATTTAATTTAGCAAAGTTTGGTCACATAGAAAAGCATCTTACTATTCATTCAAATATTTTTTCATACTGGCATTTATATCTTTATCACTCAACTTAAATACGCTTTGAACCAAAAGTGAAGCTTGGTCGTAAGAGAAATTATCTTCTTTTAGGCATATAATCAAGCCTCAAATATCTTCATTTCTGGTTTGTTCCGCTTTTTTGTACATTCGTCACTTAAAAATTGTTCCAGAGCCAAATCGTCTTTATAGGCTTTTTCCTTTTGATCATAAACAGAAATCAAATTTTGATTAGCCATAAACAACTTTTCAGCATCCAAAACCTGTTTGATTTCTGAATTTTGCATGGCGATTTACATTCTTTGTTCATCTGATGTAAACTTTAAAAATAAGCAATCCAAGAAGTTAAAGGATCTAAATTTTTTAATCTATCTTTATTTTTTCCAATTTGGGAATCTCTATAGCATATATTTCAAAATCATCTGAATATAAGTGGTTAGGACGCATTATATTTCCTATTTTAAAATAATTATGAAAATTAGGAGTGTCTTCAGATAGAAATAATACGAAATTTAAAATAATAATATTTATAGTTTTATTTAAATTTGCATATGGTTAATAAGCAAGAAGATCTGATGAAAATATTTTTGCCCAATAAAATAAGTCTAGCTTATCATAATCGTTTAATGCTTTAACCTGAACTGCAATGTTTATATTTGCATTTGAGTCGGTTTTGCCGAGAACCTCTAATATATATGGCTTTGCAGAATAACTTTCTGATGAAAATTCTTGGTCTTGAAATGTAAAATCAATGATTTTATTAGAGTTAAATTTTGCATAATGGAATTTATCAAGCCAATCGTCAAATTTTTTCGAGATTCATTTGCAAGAATAAATTTAACTAAAACACTATTCAGTCTATTTAATATAATTGCCTAAGTTTTTAATTTAAACTAAAATTTATATCTAAATGATAATTTGACTTGCTCGATTATAATCAATAAAACAAAATTTGTCAAATAAAAGATTGAAAATCATGACAGTTAAAAATCTTACGCTGTGCATAGGCGTACTTGGGCGAAATTCTGCGGAGTTGATTTTTGTCTAGACTAGCTGTAAACTTCCTCAATTTTAAAATTTGAGTTGAGGAGTCTCAATATGTCTCGCGTATTCCACTGTCATAACCTATTCTAAGTCCGAAAATTGTGGACGCGAATTAAAGTTTGTGATTAAAAATATGGTTTTCCTTTTTTTAGTTTGTGATTTTTCATATTAAGCTTCTCATTTTTTGGCTCGCCTTACACCTAGATATGGCTCAATTCCATGATAAACTCAGAAAACAAATGCTTTCCGTATCTTTTTTCAATTTGCTTTGAATGCTAAATCTTAGAATATAAGAATCAGTCATTTGTATCGATCTTTTTTTAATCTGGTGATGACAATACCTAATATGTGATACCACAAAAAAATAAACTTTAATATAAAAAAGAAAAACATTAATAGATGTCCATAGATGATCGTTTTCCAACCATGCCTGACTATTTCATAAGATGCGATACCCAAAAATAACAAACTTTAATAAAAAAAGATAAACTTAATTGAACAAAAAAGGACAATCTTTAATAGACGACCACACCTATGGCGCACCAATAAGAACCTGGCCCGACCATATGTTGACGTCCAGATCACAAACTATTTAGGAATTTGAGCCAATTTGCTACAAACTATTGGATTTTGTAACTATTGTTTCACAGAAACTCAAATAACACCAAAATCTCCGAAAAACCTTATTCTATCTGGGTTTTTGTTGTCAAATAGTCTCAGATAATAGCCCACTGTCTTGACAGCTTGTTATCATTTTTGTTATCCGGTTTGAAACGGTATGGAACTTTTTGATAACAAGGATAACAAATATGGCCGGCACAAAAAAGCACGCTGCATTGTCTGATATGGGAGTGAAAAACCTAAAATTCGACAAGGAAAAAGGCGGCACGGTACAATTTCACGCGGACGGGGCGGGCCTAACCCTCCGGATAACACCAACTAACAAAAAGACTTGGCAATTTTCTTACAGGCTCTCCGGTCGGCAAAAGCATATGTTATTAGGCAATTATCCGGCTCTGTCTCTGGCGGGAGCTAGGATTAAGCGCGAGGAGCTACGCGCAATGGTTGCCAGGGGCGTTGACCCTAAGCAAGCGGAGCTTGAAGTTGGTGATAACATTTTTGAAAATATCGCGCTAAAGTGGCTAGAACACAATCGGCCACGGATACGGAGTTCGACCTATCAGGTTTATTTTCAGCGCATACACAAGCACATCCTACCGGCTCTAGGCGCAAAAGCGATTGAGTGGATAACAAAAAAGGATCTCGTCGCAACTTGTGAACAATGCAAAAGCTCTGGCTTTGCTACACCCAGCCGAGTAGCTAGCATATTAAAGTTAATTTTTGAATATGCAGAGGATAGTGGCCTAATTGAAATTAACCCTGCAACTAGCCTAACTAGGCTTTTTAAACAACCAAGAGCAATCGAAGGTTTTGCTGCTCAAACAGACCAAAAGGATTTTGCAGAAAATTTGCGTAAAATTCAACGGTACTGTACGAACAATAAAAAGCTAGACATCCGACACAAATTGATTTTGCAGGTATTACCATTTACTGGATTAAGAATAAGTGCATTGTGTCAATTGAAGTGGGAAAATGTCGATTTAGAAACTGGCAAAATTGACATTCAAGCCATTGAAGGCAACAAAACTAAAGTTGGTTTTTCGATTTATTTAGGCCAAAGAACACTGCAACTTTTCAAAGAATATAAAGAACTTGGCCTAAGTGATACATATTGTTTCCCCACGAATGGGCCAAAAAATCCTTTTGTCACGCGCGGGCAGATTAACAGAAAAATGAAGGCTGCCGGCATTGACCCAAAATTACAAACTTTGCACGGTTTTAGAAAATGCTTAAAGACTTTGTTAATGACAATAAATCCAAGTGATAAATTACGTTTTTTAAGTGAACTTGCTTTAGGACATAAACAAGAAAATTCTTTAGAGCGAACTTACAATAAATCAAGTTATGAGCAGTATTGGAAAAGTTTTTGGCAATATTGTGAAGACCTTTTAGTTGCATTGCGAGACAATCAAACATTGCCGACCTGGCAAGATTGACTTGGGGGTGGGTGCGATTTAAAAATTTTAGGGCGGGGAAAGCGCATCAAATTTTGGCCTAGTTTCTGGTGGGACTAGGCTTTTTTGTGTCCAGACTACTGTCAAGTGGGTTTGGACATTTTTTTTGGCCGAGAGTCTGAGATTTTTTTTGTATTTGATATATACAAAGAGACTCCTAGTTTTCCCCGTTGAAATTATTCGAGGGCGAGTGATATTATGGCTGTCAATAGTTTTCTGTTGACAGTTTTTTTATTTTCGAGACTAGGAGGCGTGCAATGGATTTTACCGAAAAGCAACTTTGGCGTGTGGCGGATCTTGTACGGATTTTAGGAATTTCAAAAGCCACGGTTTGGCGCTGGCTCAAAAGTGGCAAGCTGCCGGAGCCTATTAGACTGGGGGCTAAGGTCGTGGTTTGGAAAAAGACGGAGATCGAAAATTTCATTCAATCGCTTGGTACGGAGGCTCAAAATGGTTAGCTGGAAATACGATGGGCGTGAAATAGATTGTCTCGGAGATTTATTCGATCTTGGTTTTGAGTCAGATAAAATGTTCGGATTTGTTTACTTAGTCGAATTTGATTGTGGCAAGTGCTATGTCGGCAAAAAAATTTTTTTTCATACAATTGAACTTCCAATACTAAAAGATCGTAAGCATAGGTACGGCCACCTAAAGTTTGTTACCCACATTCGAGACGGCCACAAAGTAAAATTTGAGGTCGTGGAGAAAGAAACTAACTGGCTCGATTATGTCGGCTCTTGCAAAGAAGTCGAAGGCTTAACACCTTCAAGGCGATTGATACTCGAAATTTGCCAGTCGAAAAGAGAATTGACTTACAAAGAAATTCTTTGGCAATTCAAATATTCCGTCTTGGAAAACGAAAATTTTCTGAACTCGAATATCGGGGGAAAATTTTTCAGAGGCAATCTGGCCTAAAACAAAAAAAAGGCTGCCATGCACACCCAGCATTGGCAGCCGAAAATCACAATCGGGGGGACGAAAATGCCAGATCAGACTACCGAAAAATTTTATGAAAGTCAAGTGCGCGAGTGCGAGCTCGCGAAAGAAAGAATTGAAAATAGCCTGCGCGAGGCGGCAAAGAAGAGCGAAAAACAAGTTCACGCAATTGACGCGGTTGATTTTATAAATATGAACCTGCCTCCAAAAGATCCAATTTTAGAAGGCCTAGTTTATACCCAAGATTTAATAGAAATATTTGCGGCTCGTGGTGTTGGTAAAACTTTGTTTTCAATGCAAGTCGGCATACATATTGCGGCGGGTCGAGACTTTTTAAAATGGAAAAATACGGGCGCTAAAAAAGTTTTGTACATTGACGGCGAGATGCCTGGCGGTCTATTGCAATCTCGAATAAAACAAGCGCTAGAGTACGGACATATCAATGAAGATGATATTCGAGGGCGATTTAAGATTCTGACACCAGACTTACACGGCACACAATTAAATTTAGCGCAAAATGCAAACCAATTGCTAATAGATTCTGATGTTGAATGGGCAGACGTTATTATGCTTGACTCGTTTCTGACGCTATTTTCCTATGGCAAAATAAATGATTATGAAAGCTGCATTCCTCTAAATGACTATCTTAAATCGTTAAGAACGCGCAATAAAATCGTGATTTTCATACATCACGCAGGCAAGGGTGGTGCTCAACTAGGTAGTGTTGGTAAAGAAATAATTCTAGACACTGTTATTCAATTGAAGCCAAGAGAAAGTGAATCGACAGAGCTTGTTTTGAGCTTTACTAAAGGGCGAAGCCTTAAAGAATCTGAAAAGAGGCCTGTGTTATTGACGCTAAACGATTGTGGGTGGTCGCTCAAAAACTACGCTATCGAGGATCAAATTCTCGAGCTTGTTGAAAGTACCGACATGAAACAAGTGGCAATTGCGCAAGAGCTTGACGTAAGCCAATCGACCGTCTCGCGCACGCTTAAAAGATTGGGGATAACCCGGCGTTAAAAAGTTTTATGCACCTAGCGTCCCCTATAGGGGGCATAATTGCATAGCCTGCATAAAATTTTGGCCAATGTGAATAAACCTGCATAAAGAATCTTAAAAAGCCGCTATTTATGGGCCTTTCAGTGAATAAAATTTAGGGGCTTGTGAATAGCCTTGAATAAACCGTGCATAAAAAATTGGCAGTTTGGGCCAAAATTTTATGCACGATCGGGTGAGCAATGAATGTTGAGAGAAGTCTTAGAGCGCTATATCAGGCTAGCATTGGCGACTTGTGGGGCTATGGAGACGTTGCAGGGGAAGCCATTGCAGAAAATTTGAGTCTGATTAGATTTTTGGGAATAGGTCTTTTGCTCAAGAGGTTTTTATTTAAATCCGATTTTGGTTTGAAGGTAGTCGAGGGTAAATCAAAGAAATTTCACGTTCCACAAAGCATAGTCGGGCCTATCTATCATGACGGCGCACTTGTTAGCTTGGCGCTAGAGCCGTACCCAACTACGATAAACAACTTCACTGGGCGGCCAGAAAAGCCAATAATGCTTGGGGAGCAGAAAAATTTCACTATTAGAGGAATTGTCAGGACTGGTGTAGTGATAGTCGATTCGATACTGGACGCTGTAATATGTATAAGACACGCTATCTGGGGGCCAACTATCATTTCTACTCTCGGCCAAGGCTTGGATAGCGATTCGATCAAAATGCTTGAGGCTGCTAGCTCCGCAATTTTCTTTGTTAATGAGGGCGACCAGACTCGCGTGGATCAATTTTGGCGGCTCAAGTCAAGGTTCCCTTATCTGATACCGGCTCCGATATTAGACAGCCAAAATCTTTATGACTCGGCGCGTGCCAAACAAAGTATCGACTTTGCTATCGGTCGAGGGATTTATCAAAGCAGCAATGCCTTGACCGGTAAAACTATCGAAAAGCCAGTAGCCATTGAACGGGGTGGTGGCCAAAAAGCTGGCAACTTCAACTATTGGCTTGGCAACTACGCAAGAAAAATTCAGGGGGGTGTGCATGACAGAGGCGGAATATCTCAAGCGAGTAGAAACTCTTAGGCCATTCAAATTCAAAACCGGCGACCCACGTGCGCGAGAGGCTGGGCGACTCGGCGGCCTTGCTAGTGGAAAAAAACGGCGTGAACTGGCGGCGATTAGGCGGCGCGTGGCATTGCTTTTGGATGTTCGGCGTGAGCTAAAAGAGAATGAAGCCTCGGCCTGTAGGCGCCTAATCGAGGCGGCTCTCGACATTGCGCGGCAAGAGCTTGAATGAAGCGCGAGAAAATCAGCTTTGAAGCGCGAGCAAACCTCGAAAAAAGCCAAAAATCGCTAGAATCAATTTCTGGGGCCATTGGCTAGGGCCACCAACGGCCATTGAGCCTGGGGGGGCTAGGCTGCCTACAATCCAATTGGCGCAGGCGACTAGGCAATGCAAATGCCGTGCCAGAAATTGCGGCACGGATATTGCTAAAGCAAATACTATGCCATTTTCAATGGTACCAAAATTGCTATAGCAATAGTTGTGCCAAGTAATTTGGCATAGAAACTGCAATAGCAAAAAGCGTGCTATCGTTTTTGGCACGATTGTTGCTATAGCAAAATGTATTCCACTTAAACTAACGCTTTACTTGGTATAAAATTTGCTATAAGCAAATGCCGTACCATTACATTGGCACAATTTTTGCATTGCAAAAGTCGCTCCAATTCAAGCATTGCTTTAACAATATTTTGGCACAATTTTTGTTGCCTGCGCCTTTTCGTTTAAAGCCAAAATAAGCCACTTTGAACTAGCCGGACATAAAAACGTACGGGCCCGTGTCTGAAAATTGATTCTAGGCCATTTAAACGCGTCGGGGGGTGTTGGCAAAATGCCGATTTTTCCCTTGCGACTAGCGTCAATGCTAGGTTTTGGGGTGTTGTCTCCGGCGGCAAGTCGGGTGAGACTATACCCACTTTGGCTAGGACTGGTCGAGACTTGCGGACAAAAATGGGGCGTTTAGCTATACCCTCGAGGGCCTCTGTTGGGGCCTTTTTTTAATACCAGTGTTAAATTCGATGTTAAATACTACTCAAAAAAGATCATCTAACTGGCGGCCTAGCGCAATGGGGCAAACTTTCTCTATTGGCCTGTAAGACAGCAAGGGCTTTGGATAAGCAAACATACAGGCCAAAGTCTTAGGCGTGCTTGTGGGCGATTTTACGCAATTTTTTTGAGCCTGCGCTTGCCGTGGGCCTTTTTTGTTTTCTAGCGCAGATCATCTAAATGGGGGCCTTATTCTTTGGCGGATAACAAGCCACGCGCAATCAATATTTACTGACGGCGATATAGCCAGGCACTGGGTGCAATTTTGCCTTGAAAAGCCTAGTGGCTTAGCCTATTGTTTTCACATAGTTTCAGCAAGTCTCAATTGCTAACAAAAGACTTTGTTATCAAAAATGTTATTCTCAAATTGTTTCACGGCGGCAAAAATCCTTATCTGAAGCCACTTTGCCGGAGTTTGGCTACAAACTATTGGAGACGGTATAGCAAACGACACATATTTTTATCTAGAAAAAGTTTAAAGTACAGATTTTCTCTACCAGATCTCCGTATCAGTTCGGAGTAATTCTGTCCTTTTAAAAGAAGTTTAGGAAAAAAATTTCGTCGCTTACTATAACACAAATGGCTAAATTTTGCTAAGCCGTCCACAAAACCTAAAAATCTCGCTTGCATATAAATCTTGCTTGGCTTCAAAATAAGATCCAGGCCATGATTTTTTCTGTTTTCTTACGCCTTCTTATTAATTTTTAAGTGTAAGAACTAATACAAAGTGCTTGCGAAAAGCCTCAACCATCAGCTGCAATTGAGCAAGGTTAAAAAGAGCTTAGATATCACGCAAACGCATCTGGGCATCGGTAATGCCTAAATCATGGAGACGCAAATAGATTTCGGCGCAAGCTTTGGCATCAGACCCAGCATGGTGATGGATTAAATCAATATTGAAATGTTGACACACGCTATCCAAACTTTTGGATGGCAAGCCCTTCAAAGCAGAACGTGCTCCCTTTAACGTGCAAAGGAAGGGAAGTTTTACTGCCTCCAAATGAAAAAAATCCAGTGACGCATAATAAACTTTGCGATCAAAAGGCGCATTGTGGGCCAGAAAAAAATCAACCCCAGTTAAAAAGTTGCAGATATCTGGCCAGACCTGCTCCAAAGTTGGAGCGTCTTTAAGATCTCTCCAGGTGAGGCCATGCACATTGGTGAAAAAAACGCGATTTGATGCGGGTTTGAGCAGTGTATAATAAGAATCCGTGAGATGATAATCTTCAATTTTAGTCAACCCAAGCGCACAAGATAGCCAAGGTTGATACCCCGATGTCTCAAAATCAATGGCACAGCCCACCTTAAAAGATGTAGCGCTATTTGGCGGCATTATTCAAAGCTTCCTGCAAACGCTCGGCAATGTAGGCTTGCTGATCACTATCGTCTTCATCCAAATTGAAACAGATGGCATCTTCGTTCATAAGGCCTTGGGGGACAAAATCGCCCACTTCTTTGGGATCAGAAACCATATCCGCATAGAAACAGACCGAGAGCCAACGACTTTCGGGCTCATCATCAACCACGTCAACCAAGACAAACAACTCGCGCTTGGTCTGATTAATATGTTGGGCCCGCAAAGAATAGCTAACACCAGGACGAGCCTTAAAGCTTAAGCTAACACCATCTTGGCTTAAAATCTGGCGGTATTGGGTGAATGCAGGCTTGGCGTTTAAAGGATCTATTTCCCAGCCATCCAAAAAAGAATCAAGATTTTCAAAATCGTTTGGCATAATTTTTTCCAGACATTACGAAAGTTGACAATTTGCTAAGCCCATACCGTATGAATAGCAAGCTTGGTCTAAAATTCGGTTGAGACCAATCAATTGGACCATTGCCACGGAGGTGTCTCAAGATCTAATCCCCAAACACCCTTGCGGGCTTCAACGGCATTATGTTCGACCAAATACCAGCGACGACAGTAGGAGCTTTTGCAGGATCTCCGATCAACCCAGGCCAAACCTTCATCGACTAAGGCGTAGTTTACGGAGTGACCGCCAACTTGCACCAAAACCTCTTCTAAACCGTCTTCAGCGCTATGACCAACGCTAGCAAGTTCGATTTTGGCCCCTCTAGGCAAATAGCCAAGCAAAAAATCCCGCGCTTCCTTGCCGTATGGCTCCTTGAAAAGCGGCATACGTACCCCATACAAGCGCACCCTGGCATCGACCTTTTCAGAATTGGACCAGTTACTTACGGCAATGATCCCGCCGTCTTCAATCTCCATCACAAAAGCGGTTCTAGCCAAAGCCTGGCCAGCGTCGAAAAACAAAGCTCCTACAAAAAGCAAAGTCAGGCCTAGCAGAAAAGCTAAACGCTTTTTTATGTGCATATAACCCATCCTTAAAACAACCTGAGTCTAAAAATCAAGCTAGAAAACCAAGAAAGCCCAAATCGCTCCACAAAATTGCAACAAGCGATGTTGCCTACCCACAAAAAAAACGCCTTAAGCTTTGGGCCAAAACGCTTAAAGCCTAAAGGGAGTGCCTCATTTTAAGGCAAATGCCGCCTTTATGCAATCAACTATGGTTTCTAACTTAAAAAAATTGGTTAGGCTCTCTAGAAAAAACCAATAAACATTGATTTGGGAAAACTAAAGGTATACCCTTGCTTTTAGCTCAGAAATTTCTTGTTCAAAGCATTTTTAACCAAAGATTCTAAAAATAAAACCAGAAATTTGGCAGAAAAAGTAGTTTATTTTTTAGATTACTCCATTTAATTATAGATAAAACATATTAAATTTTAAACAATTAAATTTAAATAATCTTCACTTTATGTTTATTTGTTTGTAAAAAACCAGGCAACTTCGTATGCTAAGACAGAAAGTCATTATACTATCTTACTGACAGCACATAATAATTCAGAGATACCTAACAAAACAACGAAAAATCCAATACAAAAAAGGAGACAATAATGTCTCCTTTTTATTAAAATAAACAATCGCCATGATTTTTATCTATGTGTAGAAGATAAATAATATAAAATAATCACATATTAAAGAGTAGCGTTAAAAAAGCATAAGACACAAAATACACAACACACAAAAAAAATTAAAAATAATAGATAAAAAATCAAAAATTTAAATAAAATATAGAATATAAAACACAAAAATAAGAATCAAAAAATTAAAGACAAACTTAAAATTAATTAAATACAAATTACATAGCAATTAAATTTGGCCAAAATATTATTTAATGGCACTAAACATCATTAACTTTAAAAATAATCTATTTCATATTCATATTAATATTAATATTTATCATATGTATCAATTTAAAACACATTTGGCACAATCTAATATACAGATTAAATCTTAGACTTGCAAAATCTGGTCAATCTACAAGCATTTTTATTTGCTAGTTTGGAAAAGATTGCAAGATGTGCGTATTACTTCTGAACACTGATAGCAATCACGATAATGCAATGATATTTCAAACACTTGCACA
>JAFSZE010000075.1 GCA_017455745.1 Desulfovibrionaceae bacterium
AAGTTGCGGCATGACGCAGAGTAGGAATCCCGAGCAGGCCCTTTGGCTGTTCACAAATTTAGCGGCAAAAGTAATAAATGATTGATCTTGTGAATTATCAAACGACATACCTGCTTCTAATTCCGAATTCGCTAGCAATCATTTTATATATGATATTCCTTTGACATATTTTTGATAAAAATATTGGCACTGATTTTTCAAAATATCTCTCGATATTCGTTTTAATCAATGCCAATAAAAATTTTTTAGAATAGTTTATGCGTAATTGTGAGTAACAAATTTAATGTAATTTGCCTAAAGTAAACTTAAGATTATGTTTTAACCTTGGCATTGTCTAGCCCAAGTGACAGCTTCCTGGAGTCCTTTTTTGGTGAAAGTTGTTAACACTTCTAAGGCTTCTTTTTGAGCATAGATGAGTTTTGTTTGCTCATCCCCTGTGGGATGTCCTAAGACCCAGTTTAAGATTTCAGTCTTGTGGATTGGGCGACCGATGCCAACACGTAAGCGGTAGAAGTCATTGGTGCCTAACTCCTGGCTAATTGATTTTAAACCATTGTGTCCGGCATTGCCACCGCCGAATTTGAAGCGTAGTTGGCCAACAGGAATATCTAGTTCATCATGGATAACGATTAGATTACTAGGTTTCAGTTTATGCCAGGCGAGTAGGGGCTGCACGCAGTGACCGCTTAAGTTCATATATGTTTGCGGTTTGGCTAGAAGCCAGCTGCCGCCTTCTAAGAAATCACCTTCCACCTGCCAGAGTTCACAGGAAAACTTTGCGCCATTTTGACTTTTTACATAGCCATCTTCATGTGCCAGATGTAAAAGGTTTGTTAAGACATCAAACCCGCAATTATGCCGCGTATGCTCATATTCGCGGCCAGGATTACCTAGGCCAACGATTGCGCCGGCAATGGCCATAACATCTCCCAGATGTGGGCTAAAATTTGCCAAAAGAAAGGCAGATCAGTTAATGCTGATCTGCCCCCAATATGACTCGATTGGCAGAAAGCGATTGCTTTATCCGCCAAGAAAATATGCAAAATGAAATTAAGCTTTGGCTGCTGCCTCTGCACCTTCAGCTGGAGTTTCTTCCTTGCTTGGTAAGACTACACTAGCCACTGCAAAGCTTTGATCGAACACAGCTGAAACATTGGCTGGAAGTTGCAAATCTTCCACGTTGATCGACATATTGATGTCAAGATTAGCCACATCGACGACAACCTTCTGTGGCATATCCAAGGGTTTGCTGCTCAAAAGAACACTCTCACGGTATTTCTCGAGCAAGCCGCCCATCTTCACGCCCTTGGGTGTGCCGACAAATTCCAGAGGCACACTGACTTTAACTTCTTTTTCCAGATCCACGCCGTAATAGTCAACGTGTAAGAAACGTTTCTTGTAGGGGTGGGCTTGAACTTTCCAAATCAAAACAGGATAGGATGTTTTGTTGCCAGAATCATCAATTTCGAGATTGAACACTGTGGTATGGCCCACAGCTTCATACATTTTTTCTAACGGCAACATGGGGGCTTGAACAGGAATGTTCTCCCCTTTAGCTGTGTAGTAAACTCCTGGCACATAACCTTCAGAACGCAATCTTCCGCTAGGTCCTTTGCCTTTACCTTGGCGTTTGCTAACTTGCAGTGTCTTATCTATCTCCATTTGGTCTTCTCCTAAAAATATTATCAACCCGCGAAAGATGGGTTCTAATCATTATTTTGATCTGTGTTTAGTCTTAGGTGGTTGCCTTAAGCTAAAAATAGGATCAAACGTCAACGCCAAAAAAGCAAGAACAATACTTGCCTTAGTCAAAAAGTACGCTGACCGAAGATCCTGTATGAATATTATGTATTGTCTTGCCTAAGATTGCGGCCACTGAAACCACCCGCAGTTTATTACATCGATCCAATTTGTCCGCTAGGGGAATGGTATCGGTAACTACGACTTGGGATAAAGCTTCGGTTTGATTTATCCGGTCAATGGCTGGGCCTGAAAGCACAGCGTGGGTGGCGGCAGCAATAATTTTGGCCGCACCGTCTTGGCGCAAAACTTCAGCGCTAGCACAGAGCGTGCCCGCAGTATCAATCATGTCATCAATGATAATGGCAGTTTTATCCTGAACATTACCAATGACATGCATAGCCTTGGCTTGGTTAGGCCGATCGCGTCTTTTATCGACAATGGCTAGTGGTGCATCTAAACGTTTGGCAAATGTTCTTGCCCGCTCAACGCCACCAGCATCTGGGGAAACAATAACAATATCGTGATCGCGATATTCATCGAAAGCTTCCAGCATTACCGGTACAGCAAAGAGATTATCGACCGGACAGTTGAAATAGCCTTGGATTTGTCCTGCGTGTAAATCAACTGTAACTACGCGATCAGCACCCGCTACAGAAATAAAATCAGCAACCGTTTTGGCGCTGATTGGTGTGCGGGGAGTAACTTTGCGATCTTGTCTGGCATAGCCATAGTAAGGAATCACGGCTGTGATTCGACCGGCACTAGCACGTTTTAAGGCATCAATAATTAGGCAGAGCTGAATCAGATTGCGATTGACATGCGGAGGGCAGGTCGGTTGGACAACAAAAACATCATCGCCTCGAACACTTGCACCAATTTCAATACGTAGTTCGCCATCGCTGAAAGTAGTAGCCAGTGTAGGCGTCAATTGACAGCCTAGATGATCACAGATTGCGCCAGCAAGGGCAGGATTCGCCGAACCTGTGACAATTTTTATGTCGCTGTACATATCCAACCTTATTTGTGCCCTAGCACAAAAAAAAATTGGCTGGGATGGAAGGATTCGAACCTTCGCATGACGGAGCCAAAACCCGTTGCCTTACCACTTGGCTACATCCCAACACATTAGGTGCAGTAAAACAGAATTAGTCTTCAAAAAGAAGTATAGTTCCGTTTATCTGCAAAATATATATGTTAAAAGCGAAAGAAAAAAGAGATCTAAATTAAAAAAAAGGGAATTTATTACTTTAACTTGCTGAAAAATTTATTCAGAATATATTAACAAGCTAAAGACATTTTGTCAAATGCTTGGATCTACAAATCAATAATTGTGAAGCGATAAGTAGAAGATCGAAGATTTTGACTAGCGTTAGCGATTATCATGGGATCTTTGTCGAATAACCCAAAGATAGAAGATCCGCTCCCGCTCATGGCCACCGCTTGCGCCCCCAAGTCAAAAATGAGCTTTTTCAAGGCTTGTAGGGGGGGATAGCAAGGCAACACAGCTTGCTCCAAGTCATTATCAAACGATAAGAGCGTGCTTGTGGTTTTAGAAGCAGCCGAGAGAAGGTATTTAATTGAAAAATTATTTCTTGTCAATGATTTATAGCGTTCATCGAACTTTTGAGCGCAATTTTGGGCATCGAACTGGTTATAGGCCCAAGGTGTATCGATCTTGAAATTTGGGGTAACTAGAATGAGTGTGTAGGCGGAAAGGTCAAGGTCAACGGGTGTTATGATTTCACCAATGCCCTGGATTCTGGATGGTTTTGGGTTAAGGAAAAAGGGCACATCCGCGCCAATCTCTTTGGCCACATTGTTTAGCTTGGCATCCGTTAGGGGCTGTTCAAGTTCACTATTTAGAAATTTTAAAAGACAAGCGGCATCGCTACTGCCGCCACCAAGTCCAGCACCAATGGGAATGTCTTTAATTAGATTGATGGCTAAGGCAGGGGGATGGGCAGTTATTCTATGCCAAATTTTATAGCAGCGAGTTAATGTATTGTTATTCGGATCAATTTCAGGAGATGAGGTTGTAATTTCTAATTTATCTGACGTCTCTAATTTATTTATCTGAATAGTGTCGCAAGGCTGATTTAAAGGATAAAAAATTGAATCAAGCTCATGATAACCATCAGATCGTTTAGAGACAATTTTTAACCCCAAATTGATCTTGCAGCCTGTTTGAAACGTTCTCATACAACTTCAACAACAAAATGATCATTGGTGAAGACGCAGATTTCAGAGGCTATCTGCATGGATTCTTTGACAATGCTCTCAGCATCCATTTCTGTGTGCCTAGCTAGTGCTCTAGCAGCA
Organism: Desulfovibrionaceae bacterium; assembly: GCA_017455745.1. Taxonomy (GTDB): domain Bacteria; phylum Desulfobacterota; class Desulfovibrionia; order Desulfovibrionales; family Desulfovibrionaceae; genus Desulfovibrio. The sequence continues at coordinate 4,063 of JAFSZE010000075.1, forward strand.
GCCAAAGCATAAGCTCCACCGCTGCCAATAGCGGCCACATCATCGTCTGGTTCAATCACATCGCCAGTACCGGACAACAATAGAATGTGTTCTTTATCAGCCAAAAGGAGCATAGCCTCCAGTTTGCGTAAATACTTGTCTTTGCGCCAATCTTTGGCCATTTCTACAGCAGCTCGCACCAAGTTGCCGTGCATTTCTTTTAATTTAGCCTCAAATAGTTCGAATAAGGTAAAGGCATCGGCAGTGGCACCAGCAAATCCAGCCAAGATACGACCTTCGTAGAGGCGACGGATTTTTTTGGCTGTATGTTTCATAACCATGGATTGACCTAAAGTCACTTGGCCATCGCCAGCCATAGCCACGGTTTCATTTTTCTTGACCACCAAAATGGTAGTGGCATGTGTTTCAAGCATTATCTAATCCTATCCTATTTATATCTGTATAGGTTTGTAGATGTATAGATAAAAATATATAATATTGTTGCTAATTTTTTTAATGGACTATAATGTGTTTATAGTCTAGCCTATTGTTTGATTTACTTTTATTGTTTCACTGTTTAGTTGTTTGTTTACTTACTATCTATTTAAACTCACTTTTATTTTTATTTTTTTTATTTATATTTCTGTTTTCACTTACATTTTTCGGATTGACTATGTACAATCGTTTTGAATATGATCTATAAAAATAACCTGGGTTATCAGTATCAATAACCCAGGATAGTAATAAAATGTATTACAAAGATTATGTGTAGTGTAAGATAATCTAATCTAATTTAATCGAATCGAATTGAATCTAATACAATTTAAGATAATTACAAACAGATTAAAAATAAAGCTACTCTATATTTTAAAAAGTTTATCTTACGATGTTATGTAGATACATTTTCAAGGATGAGTCTTTGATAGTAAGTTTTTAAAAATAATTACATAAGATTTATTTTGTCAATATTCACTAATCTATCTGGCTGTCTAACTTATGGATCAGTCTTAGCGTTTCCAAATTTTCTTGTACTCTTCGTATTTGTCGGTCATGCGAGTAAGAGCTCTCTTTTCATCGGCTGTTTTGGCCAAGGGTTTGGCTTGATTGACATATTGTTCGGCCTTTTTTTTGTTGCCAGAGTAGATGGCACTATAGGCTAAATGGATGTAAGCCAAAGCGCGTTGGCCGGAGTTATTTAAGCTTTTAGCATAATCTTCATGCACTTCAGCTTCATCTGGCACAGCGCGTAAGACCGATTTAAAATGATAAACAGCTTCAGAATGTTTGCCTTGCACATCCAAGAGTCTAGCATAATAGTAATCGGCCATATAATCGTTGGGAGCAAGTCTAAGAGCTGTAGTTAAGAGCGTTTGGGAGCGGTTTAAGTCTCCTTTGCGGAAATGGAAGGATCCAGCTTCGCGCAAGACTAGTGGATCATTGGGCGATTTACTTACAGCTTCATCAAAAGCAGCTCTAGCTTGGTTGACGTTGTTTTGTCTGGCAAAGACAATGCCGCGTCCCATGGCTGACAGACCATCGCCACCCCGAAACATATGAAGAGCTGTTTGGGTGTCACCATAGCGGGCCCAAAGTAGGGCCCGTACACGCAGGAAGTTTTTATTATCTTCTCTAGCTGCACGAAATTTTGCGGGCAATTTTTGAATACGAGCGGTTAAGCCTGCAATACGGTCGCCTATGGCCGGGTGGGTTGAGAGGTAAGTGGGCACATTACCAGCCCCTTGCATCCTACTTTTTTGGCGCAGAGCTTTGAAGGCTCGAACCATGCCCATGGGCTGAAAGCCAGCGGCATTGATATATTGGAGACCGATTTGATCAGCTTCAGTCTCATCCATCCTACTATAGTTGAGCATAGCCGATTGGCCAGCTCCCATGGCCCCTACAGCTAAAGCTCCTCCGCCAGGTCCACCTAAAGCAACTCCAGCCACAGCCAAAAGGAGAGAGCCAAAGGTCATGTATTGGGCGCGTTCCAAACGGCTGGCCACATGGCGTTGGGTAACGTGGGCCAACTCATGGGCTAAAACACCAGCCAATTCTGCTTCGCTCTCAAAGTTCATCATAAGGCCAGTCAGCACATAAACATAGCCACCAGGTACAGCAAAAGCATTCATGGCATTGTTTAAGATGACGGTTGATTTGAACTGAAAAGGCTGAGGGGGCAGAGTTTTGACTAACCTCTCCAAAAGTTTAGACACATAACGACTAACTTCAGGATCATCAATTACCGGCAGCTGGGCGCGGATGGCAGCATCAAATTTATGGCCCATCTCTTTTTCATCTTTGATCGTTACGCCACCAAAATAAAAAGCTAGAGATGGTCCTGGCAATAAAATGAGGCTTAGAGTTAGAACTAAGCTTAAGACAACTGCTGCAAAGTGTTTGGGCATTTGAACCTCACCTTAAGCCAAATCCCAATCTTGACCGAGGGGAGAGTCTTTAACGATCACCCCCATGTCTTCTAATTGAGCACGGATGGCATCGGAGGTGGCATAGTCTTTGGCAGATCGAGCTTGGGCGCGTTTATTTAACAGTTCGGTGATTTGCGCTATGTCAAGTTGGGAGCGTTTCAATTTTATGGTTCTGAGCGTTTCAAAGAAGTTCTTAGGTTCTAGATGCAGTATGCCCAATTCTTTCTGCCACAACTCTAAACGTTCCAAAAACTGCGTATAGATGGCTTGGCTAGCAGTGCTCTTCTTTAAGGCTTTATCTTCCAAAAGTTTATTGACAAAGCGCACTTGGCTAAAGATTTCCCCTAAAGCTTGGGCTGTGTTCAAGTCATCGTCCAAGCTCTGGTTGAATTTATCTTGCAAGACCTGCCATTCGTTTAAAAGTTCAGCTGGAATAGGAGTGTTTTTCCACTTTTGGGTTTTAAGCACATCTTTTACATCCAAGATGGCCTGATAGATTCTCCGTTCGCTTTTTTCGGCTTCATCTAAAGCTTCGAATGAGAAATCTACCGGACTACGATAATGCTTACTGAGCAAAAAGAAGCGCAAAGTCTCGGGAAGATAGTTTTCAAGGATATCGCGGATGGTTTTGAAATTGCCCAGAGATTTGGACATCTTCTCGGAGTTGATCTGGACAAAGCCATTATGGACCCAGAATCTGGCCAAGATTTTATCGAAAGCTGCTTCGGACTGGGCTTTTTCATTTTCATGGTGGGGGAAGATCAAATCCTGACCACCACCGTGAATATCCAAAGGCAACCATTCGGAACTCATGGCTGAACATTCAATATGCCAACCAGGACGTCCTAATCCCCAAGGGCTCTCCCAGCCTGGTTCACCTTGTTTGGAGGCTTTCCAAAGAGCAAAGTCCAGCGGATCTTCTTTGGCTTCGGTTAGTTTTACTCTCTCGCTAGCCCCAGCCATCATTTCATCCAAACTTCTTTGGGCGAGACTGCCATAGGCGGGATGGGAGCGGACCCGGAAGTAGACATCTCCAGCTTTAGTTGGATAGGCGTGGTTTTTAGCGATCAAGGTTTTGCAAATGTCTTGGATCTGGGGGATAAAATCTGTTGCCCTAGGTTCATAATCGGCACGCAGTACATTCAGGAGATCCATGTCTGTATGAAAGGCTTGAATGTAGGTCTCTCCAACTTCTTGCCAGTCACGATTTTCGTTATTGGCACGATTAATGATCTTATCATCAATGTCAGTAAAGTTGCGAATAAAGTGTACTGTATATCCTAAGTGGCGCAAATGACGTACAAGTACATCAAAAACTACCGCTGAGCGAGCATGACCAATGTGACAGAGGTCGTAGGCAGTTATGCCGCAAACATACATATGTACGGTATTTTCGCGTAGTGGAATAAATTCTTCTTTTTTACGTGTTGCAGTATTATACAAAAGCATTGTGTTTGTGTTTCCTTAAAAAGATATGAGAAAGTAATTTATTTTTGGTTATGTTGTTTTTTTATGGTTTAAGCTTCTTAGTTTTTTACTAATTTTTTAATTTTTTAAATTTAAACCTAAACCTAAACCTAGGCATAAGCCTAAGTCTAAATTAAATTAAAAAAATTAAATTCGGAAGTTTAAATTCAAAAAATAATTTAATATTAAACCTTTTAGTTTTTAACCGTACTATAAAAAATATATTGCGAAAGTATATTATAGAGTAGTTGTTGGCAGTATGTCTATAAAAATATTAAAAATAGATTTTTAATTCATTGATCAATTCGATTATGAAACAATACGATTATGGAATGATGCAATAAAAAATATACCAACAAAATTGATGGTATATTAAGATTTTGCAAAAACTTATGCAGGAAATAAAATATAGTAAACGACAAAAGTCTTTTTTCGCAAAGTGTTTTTTCACAAAATATTTTTGCATTGAAACACGAAAAAACAGTAGAAGAAAGATAGTATAAAATAGGCTTTCAATTCTTCCATGTTGAAAAAAAGATTTATCGTTTACTATATAGCTTTATTTTTAATTGTCTGATTATCAGAATCAGTAAATCGGTAAATAGAGAAACTATTTTGAATCTTGATGTTTGGCTCAAGATACTTTAGCTAAATAATAATTGTAATCAAGAAATATTATCTACGCTTATTTGATATTTATATGTTGATTAAACTCCGCAACGCGTCGTTCGTGGCGACCACCATCAAAAGAACTAGTAAAGAAAGCATCCACAATAGCCTTAGCTAATTCAATACCAATCATGCGAGCCCCTAGACAAAGCACATTGGCATTATTATGACGCTTAGCTAGTTTGGCTTGAAGTTCGGTTGTACAGAGTGCAGCCCTAATTTTGGGATAACGGTTGGCCACCATCGACATACCGATGCCAGTACCACAGATTAAAATACCACAAGAATTATCTTTTAAGCTTAAATATTGGCAAAGCTTGTGAGCAACTAAGGGATAGTCGCAACTTTCCGTAGAATTGGTTCCACAATCAATAACAGTGTTACCGGCTGAGGTTAAATTTTCCTTTAAAATTTCTTTTAAAGCAAAACCAGCATGATCGCAACCAATATAAATATCTAACATAGGCGCATCCAAGAATATTTAGTGATTAGCAGTGGAATTGTAGAAAATACATGTTGATGGTTGAGAAGATTAGTTGATGCAAATGACGCGTTAGATGTTAGCTGGCGAATAATATTTTGGTGTTTTTTTAATGGGTGGGCTGTATAGTTGGATAAAATGAAATACTTGTATTAGTGTAAAAGGAAATTTTCTGGAAATAAAATGTATCTATTCTCACCAGTTTACAAAATGTTGGAAAATGAAAATGAATTTCAAATATTCGAGTTTAATGAAATTGAAAACTGTTTTCACAATAGCTAAAACTCCCTTTTTATGGTAACTATTAAGAAACTATGTAAGAAAGGGGTTTTTCCAT